>NZ_JBCLNI010000002.1:0-183758 GCF_039062885.1 Blautia sp. 2227st1_G12_2227SCRN_220401
TTAGCTCAGCTGGGAGAGCATCTGCCTTACAAGCAGAGGGTCATAGGTTCGAGCCCTATAGGTCCCATGTTACAAAAGAATATGGCGAGATAGCTCAGTTGGCTAGAGCACACGGTTCATACCCGTGGTGTCGAGGGTTCGAATCCCCCTCTCGCTATTTAACAAAAGGTCTGAAGATTCAATTTTATTGGGTTTTCGGACTTTTTTTGTTATAAAATTCCGGCTGCCTGTGGTAAGACCATATGTGAAAAGTTAAGATTGACATTTTACATCGTTTTTTTTATCATAGTAAAAGAATAGACATAACGAATCATTTCGGGAAATGAGGATTGTATAATGAAAAAAAGAATGCTTTTTGTTTTCAACCCCAAAGCAGGAAAAGGAAGAATCAAGATGCATCTGCTGGACATTGTGGATATCTTTAATAAAGGTGGGTACGAAGTGATCATCCGTGCCACGCAGGGACCGAAGGATGCTTATGAACAGGTGAAGGAATATGCAGATCAGGTAGATCTGATCGCCTGCAGTGGAGGTGACGGTACACTGGATGAGGTGGTTACCGGAATCGTGGAAGTGGGCAGCCAGACACCGATCGGGTATATCCCTGCAGGAAGCACCAATGATTTTGCCAACAGTCTGTTTATGCCGAAGAGTATGACTGCAGCTGCCTCCATGATCATGGAGGAGCAGATCTATCACTGTGACATCGGTAAATTTAATAACCAGACATTTGCCTATGTGGCTGCGTTTGGACTGTTTACCAATGTTTCCTATGAGACAGACCAGGATCTGAAAAATATCCTGGGACATGTTGCCTATGTGCTGGAAGGGATGAAGCAGCTTTTTGAGGTGAAATCCTATCATCTGAAGGTAACCTCCGATGAGCTGACTGTGGAGAATGATTTTATCTACGGTATGATCAGCAATTCCAGATCTGTAGGTGGATTTAAGAATCTTACCGGAAAAAACGTGGATATGAATGACGGACTGTTTGAGGTGACACTGATCACCAATCCGAAGAATCCGCTGGAGCTTCAGGAGATCATGACTGCGCTTCTTACTGCAGAGGATAATACAGATCTGATCTATTCTTTTAAGTCTGCGCATGTTGTGATAGAGTCAGAGGAGGCTGTTCCGTGGACGCTGGATGGAGAGTTCGGTGGAGATCAGACCCGTGTGGAAATCGATAATCTTCATGAGGCCATGAACCTTTATCTTACCAGCAGTAAGAAACAGAAAAAAAGCCGGCTGAACCAGAAAATGCAGGAGATCAAGGAGATTACCCAGAAGAGCGAAGAATGATCCGAGTATCCGAAGACAAGGTGATCATACAGAGGTGAAAATGTCTTTCCTCATAAGAAAGACTGGATATACAGGAACGAAAAGGAGGAAGAAATGGGAGATTATATCAACGTAAAGGAAATCTTTGGCTGCGATGTATTTAACGATTCTGTTATGCAGGACCGTTTGCCGAAGAAGGTATACCGCGAACTGAAAAAGACAATAGAAGAGGGTAAGGAGCTGTCCATGGAGATCGCTGATGTGGTTGCACATGAGATGAAGGAATGGGCTATTGAGAAAGGTGCTACTCATTATTGTCACTGGTTTCAGCCGCTGACAGGTGTTACTGCCGAGAAACATGACGCATTTGTCACAGCGCCAAGAGAGGACGGAAAGGTACTCTTAAGCTTTTCTGGCAAGGAGCTGATCAAGGGTGAACCGGATGCATCCTCGTTTCCATCCGGAGGACTTCGTGCAACATTCGAGGCAAGAGGCTATACAACATGGGATTGCACATCACCTGCCTTTGTACGTCATGACGCAGCCGGCGGGATCTTATGTATCCCCACAGCATTCTGCTCCTACACAGGAGAGGCGCTTGACCAGAAAACACCGCTTCTTCGTTCCATGGAAGCGGTCAATACACAGGCGCTTCGACTTCTTCGCCTTTTCGGAAATACAACATCAAAAAAAGTAACTCCTTCCGTTGGAGCTGAGCAGGAGTATTTCCTGGTTGATAAGGAGAAATGGCTCCAGAGAAAAGACCTGATCTATACAGGAAGAACTCTTTTCGGTGCTATGCCGCCGAAGGGACAGGAGATGGATGACCATTATTTCGGAACCATCCGTCAGAGAATCTCCGCATACATGAAGGAAGTCAACGAGGAGTGCTGGAAGCTGGGCGTAACAGCAAAGACACAGCACAATGAGGTTGCACCTGCACAGCATGAGCTGGCACCGATCTACGCACCGGTAAATATTGCAGCAGATCACAACCAGATCATGATGCGTATCCTCAAAAAAGTTGCAAGCCGCCATGGTATGCGCTGCCTGCTTCATGAGAAACCGTTTGCAGGAGTTAACGGTTCCGGTAAGCACAACAACTGGTCCCTGACAACGGATGACGGGATCAACCTTCTTGAGCCGGGAAAAACTCCTCATGAGAATATCCAGTTCCTTCTTGTTCTCACCTGTATCCTGAAAGCCGTTGATGAGCATGCAGATCTTCTGAGAGAGTCTGCAGCAGACGTTGGAAACGATGAACGTCTCGGAGGAAACGAGGCACCGCCGGCAGTTATCTCCGTATTCCTTGGAGAGCAGCTTCAGGATGTTCTGGAGCAGCTGATCAGCACAGGTACCGCCACACACAGTAAGACCGGCGAGATCCTGGATACCGGTGTTAAGACACTTCCGGATTTCATGAAGGATGCTACAGACCGAAACAGAACATCACCATTTGCGTTCACAGGAAACAAATTTGAGTTCCGTATGGTTGGTTCCCGTGATTCCATTTCCGAGTGCAACGTAGTTCTGAACACGATTGCAGCAGAAGTATTCCGCGATGCATGCGACCGTCTGGAAGCAGCAGACGATTTTGATACTGCAGTACATGACCTGATCAAGGAGTATGCGATCCAGCATCAGCGTATTGTATTCAACGGAAACGGATATGCACCGGAGTGGGAGGCAGAGGCAAAGAGACGTGGACTTCCGATCCTTCCGTCCATGGTAGATGCCATTCCTGCGCTGACTACAGATAAAGCTGTGAAGCTTTTTGAATCCTTTAATGTATTTACAAGAGCAGAGCTTGAGTCCAGAGCAGAGATCCAGTATGAAGGCTATGCAAAGGCTATCAACATTGAGGCCAAGACCATGGTGGATGTAGCTACTAAGCAGATCATCCCGGCAGTGATCCGTTATACAACGGTTCTTGCAGAGTCCATCAATTCTGTGAAGGCAGTGAGCGCAGCGCTTGATGTCAGTGTACAGACAAGTCTTCTGGAAAAAACCTCCGCACTTCTTGCTGAGACCAAGACAGCTATGGATAAGCTTTCCGGACTGATCGCTGAGTCGGAATCCCATGAAGAGGGACGTGACCGTGCTGTATTCTTCAGAGAGAGCGTGGTACCGGCAATGCAGGCTTTAAGAAAACCTGTAGACGAGCTTGAGATGATCGTAGATAAAGATATGTGGCCGATGCCATCCTACGGTGATCTGATCTTTGAGGTATGATCGGTTAAATAAAATCAGGAAATAAGAGATGTTCCCTGGGTGCAGCGGCATCTTTGAAATCAAATGACGGGACAGATGTAAGATCTGTCCCGTTTTTTACCTGGCGGAGAAAAAATCTGTAAGCGGTTATCCGTCATAGGATCATATAATAACTGCGGATGAGGATATCTGCGGCATTCAATCAGATTCAGGAGTAAGTATATATGATAGAATTAGAATTTTTAAAAGAACAGAACGTTTCCGAAAGCCTGATCCACGGCATCGAGGAGTTTCGAAAAAATTATAACGTTGACGAGGGGGCTGCAGCCAGAGTTACCAGACCGTCCATACCGTTCTACGGAAAAGAAATCCTGGAAATGGCCATTGCAGGACTTCTGGAAGGAGAAAATCTTCTTCTTGCAGGCCCAAAGGCTACGGGTAAAAATATCCTGGCAGAAAATCTGGCATATGCTTTTGGCCGTCCGGTTTATAATGTATCTTTCCATGTCAATACAAACAGCGGAGATCTGATCGGAACGGATACCTTTGTAAACAATGAAGTCTGCCTCCGAAAGGGCAGCATCTATCAGTGTGCCGAGTATGGTGGCTTCGGTATTCTGGATGAGATCAATATGGCAAAGAACGATGCGGTTTCTGTCCTTCATGCAACTCTGGACTATCGCCGCTCCATTGATGTTCCGGGCTATGACCGGATCGACCTTCATCCTGCGGCACGTTTTATCGGAACCATGAACTACGGATATGCAGGAACAAAGGAGCTGAACGAAGCTCTGGTTTCTCGTTTCCTGGTGATCGATATGCCAGCGCAGACAGAAGAAACCCTGGGATTTATTTTCCGCAAAATGTTCCCGGAGGCAAAGGAAAAGGCAGTGGAACAGTTTATCGGTGTATTTATGGATCTTCAGAAGAAATCCGTAAACAGTGAGATCTCCACAAAAGCGCTGGATCTTCGAGGACTTCTGGCTGCCATGAAGATCGTTCGTGCAGGACTTTCTCCCCTGGCAGCAGTGCAGATGGGAGTGGTGAACAAAACCTTCGATATTTTTGAAAAGGAGATCGTGGACGATGTAGTCCGTACAAGGATCCCGGAAGAGTGGACAAAGGACGATGTCTATGCATAAAGATCTGACAGAAGAACTTTCTATAGAAGATTACAAGATGGAGCTGGAAAACCGGATCCGTAATCTCCTCTGGACGGTAAGCGGCGACTATACACTGGATGTGAAGCCGGATGTATCGCTGTTTCTCCGCTCAAAAGAGATCGCTCTTTACGATGGGATCAAACAGGGGGCTTTTGCCAGATATTTTGACAAAAATCTGCTTGGCCTTTATCTTGTAAAAAAAATCTATCTGGATGCCTCTGAGACGGAGCTGACCGGGCTGACACAGCTCTGTATCGAAGCGGCAGTGGGAGAGCGGATCTGTGAAGAGCGCCCCGGGGTTCGCCGCATGAGAAAAAAAGCTCTGGAAGATATCCTGGATCAGGAATATGAAACCCTGCCTTCCTACGATAAGTTGTTAGACAGGCTGAAAATTGCAGTATTCCGTGATGTACTTACAGGAAGCGTACAGCCTCTGGAGAAAAAACTGTCTGCATTCCGGGATCAGATTTATGCCTGCGCAGAAAGCAGAGACACCATGGAACTGATTCGGATCATCGACAGCCTCTATAATGCGGTCATCGATCCGGACTTTGAGAAGAAAAACGGTTCCCTTGAACGGGTAATGGCGGTGACGCTGGAAGAACTGACGGAATTTGGCTGGGAAGACTACCTTAATGAAGAGATGTATGAGGAAGCTCTGGAAAATTACGTGGAAAAGCTCACAGACCGGATGACAGATATAGAAGATTCCTCGTTGACACAGGATATGGAAGAAAAACGTAAGGTGAAAAACAAGATCACGGTGATTTCAGAGGAAGCTCTTCAGAAAGCTCATACCTATGTGGAACTGAATTTTGGAAAAACCTATCTCACACCTGCGGAAGAAAAAAGAATGAACCATCTTATGTGCCGGGGAATACACGGAGACTGCAGCCTGTATTTTACAGAAGGAATCCTGAAAAATCCGGTTCGTGATAATTATCAGTATCAGTATGCAAAGCGTCTGCGTAATAAGAACATATGGATCTATCATGACAAGCACAGAATTGCAAAACGAAATATTGCCATATTGACTGAACTCCTGAAAAAAGCACTGGTGATCCGAAGTGAAAACCAGGAAGTCCTATCAGACCGGGGAACTATCGTTCCTTCCAGGCTGTGGCGTATAGGCAGAAGCGGTGAGGCAAATCTTTTTAAGAGGATTCTTCGTGGAGACAATACGGATTTTGTGGTGGATATACTGATCGATGCCAGTGGTTCACAGATGAGCCGACAGGGAGATGTGGCACTGCAGGCTTATATGATCAGCTCTGCCCTGAGCAATGTGGAAATCCCTCATCGGGTTATGAGCTACTGCACATTCTGGGATCATACGATCCTGCACAGGTTCCGGGAATATGATGATCCGGTTTCGGCAGATGAGGATATTTTCAATTATGTGACTTCCTCCAATAATCGGGACGGGCTTGCCATAAAAGCAGCGGGATACAGTCTTTTGCAGAGGGAAGAGGAAAAAAAGATCCTGATCATCTTAAGTGACGGACGCCCCTACGATGTGATCATAAACCGCCCCAATGCAAAAAATCCGGCCCCTTATCAGGGAAAATATGCCATTTCAGATACTGCAACAGAGGTGCGGCGTCTTCGGAGCCAGGGCGTCAGTGTTCTGGGGGTATTTGCAGGCGAAGAGAAGGATCTTCCGGCGGAAAAGAAGATTTTTGGAAAGGATTTTGCCTATATCCGGGATATCGGAAATTTCTCGAAGATCGTAGGGCGATATCTGACAAAACAGCTGGAAACGGACAACTGAAAAAAAAAAGTATTTTATTTTAAATGTATAATATTCAATTGTAAGGAATAAGGTCACTATGTTAGCATAAAAGCTGCATAGTGACCAATTATTTGCTTATAATTATACAGAAAATTGTAAATAATATATAATATCTCAGATATAATTTCTTGCAAAATACTGCGAAATTTGCTATACTATATAACGTTACTAATTTACTAGATAAAGGGAGAGGAAATATGAACAAAAACACAGAGTTCAAACCTTACATTCCTGCGGAGAAAATCACTCCGGAGCTCACAGTTACATCTGTGATCATGGGATGTATTCTTGCTGTCATCTTCGGCGCAGCCAATGCTTACCTTGGTCTTCGTGTTGGTATGACAGTATCTGCCTCCATTCCGGCGGCAGTTATCTCCATGGGTGTTATCCGCGTGATTCTTCGCAGAAACTCCATTCTGGAGAGCAATATGGTCCAGACTATCGGTTCAGCCGGTGAGTCTCTTGCAGCAGGTGCTATCTTCACCATGCCTGCACTGTTCCTCTGGGCAGAGGAAGGACTTACAAGCAAACCAGGCATCGTTGAGATCACTCTGATCGCACTTTGCGGTGGTATCCTTGGTGTACTTTTCATGGTACCCCTTCGTAATGCCCTCATTGTTAAAGAGCATGCAACTCTTCTCTATCCGGAAGGAACTGCCTGCGCAGACGTTCTTCTTGCCGGTGAGGAAGGCGGAGCAAATGCTTCCACAGTATTCTCCGGTATGGGACTTGCAGCTGTCTTCAAATTTGTTGTTGATGGACTGAAGCTTCTTCCGGCAGATGTTTCTGCAGCATTTAAATCCTTCAAGGGTGAGATCGGTATGGAGGTTTATCCGGCACTTCTCGGTGTTGGTTATATCGTAGGACCGAAGATCGCATCCTACATGTTTACCGGTTCTCTTATCGGCTGGATGGTCATCATTCCGCTGATCTGCCTGTTCGGACCTGATACATGGATGTATCCGGCAGCAGAGGGAACGACCATTGCCCAGCTTTACGCAAACGGCGGAGCATCAGCGATCTGGTCTACTTATGTTAAATATATCGGCGCAGGTGCTATCGCAACAGGTGGTATCATTTCCCTGATCAAATCCCTGCCGCTGATCGTTACAACCTTCCGTGACTCCATGAAGAGCATGAAGGGAAGCAAGAACACAAGCACAGAGAGAACCGCACAGGATCTTCCGATGCAGTTCATCCTTCTCGGTGTTATAGCAATGGTATTTATCATCTGGATCGTTCCGGCAATCCCGGTAACTCTTCTTGGTGCATGTATCATCGTAGTTTTTGGATTCTTCTTTGCAACAGTATCTTCCCGTATGGTAGGTCTTGTAGGAAGCTCCAACAACCCGGTTTCCGGTATGGCTATCGCTACTCTTCTGATTGCTACATTTGCGATCAAGAGCTCCGGTAAAACAGGTATCGACGGAATGACAGCAGCGATCGCTGTTGGTTCTGTTATCTGTATCATCGCAGCGATCGCCGGTGATACCTCTCAGGACCTTAAGACAGGATACCTTCTCGGTGCTACACCTAAGAAGCAGCAGATGGGCGAGATGCTCGGTGTTGTTGTTTCCGGTCTTGCTATCGGCGGTGTTCTGTATCTTCTGGATGCAGCATGGGGCTACGGTACAGCAGAGATCCCTGCGCCACAGGCTCAGCTTATGAAGATGATCGTTGAGGGAATCATGGGCGGAAACCTTCCATGGGGACTTGTATTTGTAGGTGTATTCCTTGCAATCTGCCTTGAGATCCTCCGTATCCCGGTAATGCCTTTCGCAATCGGTCTTTACCTTCCAATCTACCTGAACGCAACCATCATGATCGGTGGTATCGTTCGTGGATTACTTGACAGCAGAAAAGGTGTTGACGAAAAAACCAAGACAGCTCAGTCCACAGATGGTACCCTGTACTGTGCTGGTATGATCGCCGGCGAGGGTCTTGTTGGAATTCTTCTTGCGATCTTTGCAGTTGTCGGTATCAGCCTTGATATGTCCGGCGTTGTAAACCTTGGAAATATCGGCGGCGTTGTGCTGATGATCATCATGATCCTGTCACTGCTTAAATTCTCTATCTGGAGAAAGAAGAAAGCCTGATGAGAAAAAACAAAAAGGATAAGAAACAGGATATCAACTATCTTGATCTGATCCCGGAAACAAACCAGTCGATCCGGTGGCACCGGGACCTGAAGCAGCGGATCATTCTTGAGATAGAGAATAAGGGTATGTTCAATACCATCGCGCAGAAGGTTTTTGGCAAGCCAAGGTTTTCCAAGGTTCATCTTGATGAAATGGGAACTTTTATCTGGCCTGAGATCGATGGAGCCAAAACCGTGCAGGAGCTTGCCCTGCTGGTGAAAGAGCATTTCGGAGATAAGGCAGAACCGCTTTATCCGAGAATCGTAAAATACTTTCAGATAATGGAAAGCTATGAATTTGTTCATTTTATAAATAAAAAGACAGAAAAATAGCATGGAGAACGGGAACGGACGCAGAATAGTGTACGGTCCCGTTCTTTTTATGACACGTCAGTGCGGGAAACTGATGCAGTTGTCATATGATACTATAGCATTTCCGGGATTTTCACAGCGGAATAGAAATATTGAGGACACTTCAAGACATAAATTCCGGGAATTGCTGTAAAAAATGAAAGGAGCACTTTATGAGTCTTGTGAAAAAAAAGGACTGGTATCTGGATTATCTTCTGATCATAGTAGGAACCGGGCTGATGGCACTTGCCATCAATTCCGTTTTTGATGCAACCGGGCTGGTAACAGGCGGCTTTTCCGGTATAGCGATCCTGGTGAAGCACTGGACCGGTGAGATCATAGATGGCGGGGTTCCGCTGTGGCTTACCAATATCACGCTGAACATTCCGCTGTTTTTTCTGGGATGGCGGATCAAAGGCTTTTCCTTTGTAAAAAAAGCTCTGATCGGTGAGATCTCCCTCTCAACCTGGCTTGCCATTCAGCCGGTGTGGAATATTGCGGGAGATGATCTCCTTCTGGCTGCTGTATACGGTGGTGTGATCCTGGGAATCGGCATTGGAATGGTTTTCCTTGGACAGGGAACCACAGGCGGAACGGATATGATGGCAGCACTGATCCAGAAGTATATGCGTCATTATTCCATCGCACAGATCATGCAGTTTATTGATGGGCTTATTGTGATCGTAGGAATGTATGTGTTCGGTATCCAGCGGGCCCTGTATGCCATCATTGCGGTTTATCTGGTAACAAAAGTATCCGACAGTCTGATCGAAGGTCTGAAGTTTTCCAAACAGACATTTATCGTCACGGAGAAGCCGGATGAGGTTGCCAGAGTCATTATGGAAGACCTGGATCGCGGAGCGACAGGGATCTGTGGCAAGGGGATGTATTCCGGTCAGGAGAAGACGATCATCTTCTGTGTGGTAAACAAAAAGGAAATTGTGAAGCTGAAAGAGCTGGTAGATGATATTGATCCCAACGCTTTTGTGATCGTTTCCGATGCAAGAGAAGTTCATGGAGAAGGTTTTATAGAGAAAAATTAGGCGGATTTCAACAAAAATTTGTAAATTTTTTCAGTTTTACTCTTTCATTTTTGGTGATTTTGTATTAAAATAGCCATAGATAGAGAGGGAAAGACAGAAGATAAGCATACACATAAGTGAGAAGGGATTGAACGGAATGATATCGAATCAGGTGTTACAGAATACGCTCGAGGGACTTAAAGAAATATCAAGGACGGAATTTTGTGTCATTGACACAGACGGCAAGGTACTTGCGTCTACCTTTTCTGATTTTGAGATCCAGCCGGCAGATATCCAGGCTTTTGTAGAATCCCAGGCGGACAGCCAGCTTGTCAAGGGATTTCAGTACTTTAAGGTCTGTGATGATTATCAGTTGGAATATGTCCTGGTAGCCCACGGAGATGATGAGGATACTTATATGGTAGGCAAGCTTGCAGCCTTCCAGATCCAGAATCTGATCGTTGCGTACAAGGAGCGTTTTGACAAAGACAGCTTTATCAAGAATCTTCTTCTTGATAATCTTCTTCTGGTGGATATTTACAACAGAGCGAAGAAGCTTCATATTGAAGCAGATGTCCGTCGTGTAGTTATGATCCTGGAACTGAACCAGGAGAAAGATCACAGCTCTGTAGAGAGCGTGAAAAGCCTTTTTGGCGGAAAGAGCAGAGATTTTATCACTGCTGTTGATGAGAAGAGCATCATTATAGTCAAGGAACTGGAAGAGGGAGAGGGCTATCCGGAGATGGATAAGCTGGCTCATACGATTATGGATACTCTGGATCTGAATAAAGATGGTGAGGATGTCCACATGGCATACGGTACCATTGTCAATGAGTTGAAAGAAGTTTCACGTTCCTACAAGGAAGCGCGTATGGCCCTTGATGTAGGCAAGATCTTCTTCGGAGACAGGGAAGTTATCGCATACAGCTCACTTGGAATCGGACGCCTGATCTATCAGCTGCCTATTCCTCTGTGTAAGATGTTTATCCGCGAGATCTTTGACAACAAATCTCCGGACGATTTCGATGAGGAGACACTTGTCACCATCGATAAATTCTTTGAGAACAGTCTGAACGTATCGGAAACTTCACGTCAGCTGTATATCCACAGAAATACGCTGGTATATCGTCTGGATAAACTCCAGAAGAGTACAGGCCTTGATTTGAGAGTGTTTGAGGATGCCATTACATTTAAGATCGCGCTGATGGTTGTTCGATATATGAAATATATGGAGACATTAGAGTATTAATAGCATTCGGAATGCAGGATGATAGTTTGATATATTAAGGCAACATATTAGAACTTTTAAACTGCCGCTTATTCCTTCCCGGAATAGGCGGCAGTTTTTGTATGAGCGTTTTTCATCATGGAATATTGTTGTAAATGTCCCTCCTGTTTGGAAGCATTCACGAAGTGTGTTACTGAGAACAGAGTGAGCAGTAACGAATTCACATGAACTTCACAGATAACATCCATAACTCTATTGTAATTTTGGTATTTTTACGTTAAAATAAATAATTTGAAGAGGGCTGTTGATTACTGTTCACTGGTAATATTCCGCGGAGCGCATTAATGAGAATGGAGTGAACAGGTTACTGTTCACTGGTAATGTCCCGTGAGGTGTTTTTTGTGAGCGAAGGTCACAGAAAACCCGAGACATATCGCGCGAATTTATGCGATCAGCATAAATTCTGTGCATCGCGAAGCGTGTTACTGAGAACGGAGTGAACAGTAACGTGAACAGTAACCGTTGTAGGGCCCGGGAAATTTATTCTTGCATTTAAACAGAAAATATATTACAATAATGTTACAAAAAAATTAAGAAAATTATGCTTTTATAATATAGAGGAGGATATATATGATCGATCTTGTAGATGTGAGCAAATCTTACGGTCCGGGTCTTCCGGCTGTGAATCATGCGAACTTACATGTTGATAAAGGGGAATTCGTATTTGTAGTAGGAAGCAGTGGCTCCGGTAAATCCACACTGATCAAGCTGCTGATGAAAGAACTGGATTCTACCAGCGGAACGATCACAGTCAGCGGGGAACGTCTGGAGAAGATGAAACACAGACGCGTTGCCAAGTATCGCAGAAAGCTTGGGGTAGTATTTCAGGATTTCCGTCTTTTAAAAGACCGTAATGTATATGAGAATGTAGCATTTGCGCAGCGTGTCATAGGAAGACCTACCCGTGTGATACGCAAACGTGTGCCGGAGGTTCTCCAGGAGGTAGGACTTGCAGGAAAGTATAAGGCATACCCGGATGAGCTTTCCGGTGGTGAGCAGCAGAGAGTTGCTCTTGCCAGAGCACTGGTAAACCGCCCGGACATCCTTCTGGCAGATGAGCCGACCGGAAACCTGGATCCGAAAACCTCTGAAGAGATCATGGCTCTGATGGAGCAGATCAATGACAGAGGAACCACAGTTCTGGTAGTTACCCACAATAAGGATATCGTCAATGCCATGCGCAAGCGAGTAGTCACCATGCACAACGGCAAGATCATCAGCGATGAGAAAGAGGGAGGATATCATGAGGCCTAGTACGATCTGGTATACCCTGAAGCAGGGCTTTAAGAATATAAAAAGAAACTGGATGTTTTCCCTGGCATGTATCATCACGATGGCAGCCTGCATTTTTCTGGTAGGTATTTTCTATTCCATCGTGAACAACGTCGGTAATATTGCCCATAAGGTGGAAGAAGAAGTACCGATCACAGTATTCTTTGATGAGGGCACTTCAGAGGAAGAAATCCAGGCGATCGGCGATGCTATTCAGTCCAGGCCGGAAGTGGCCAGGATGGACTATCAGTCCGCAGATCAGGCATGGGAAGAATACAAACAGAAATATTTTGGAGATGAAGATGCGGCAGATGGATTTAAAGATGATAACCCTCTTGCCAATTCATCCAATTATCAGGTATATCTTAATGATATTACCAAGCAGACAGAACTGGTGAATTATATCCAGGGACTGGAACATGTCCGGAAGGTAAATCAGTCTGAACAGGCCTCCAGGACACTGGGTTCCATCAACAAGCTGGTTTCTTATGTGTCGATTGCCGTGATCGCAATCCTTTTGATCATTTCCATATTCCTGATCAGCAATACAGTATCTATGGGTATTTCTGTCCGCAAGGAAGAAATCGGAATTATGAAATACATAGGAGCTACAGATGCTTTTGTACGACTGCCATTCCTTCTGGAAGGTATGATCCTCGGTGTGATCGGTGCGGCGATACCGCTGATCTGCCTGTTTTTCCTGTATAATTCCGCTGTAGAGTTTATTCTGACAAAATTCAATGTATTGACAGGAATCGTGGATTTCATTCCAATCTGGCAGATTTATGAGGGTCTGGTTCCCATGGGACTTGGACTTGGTGTGGGAATCGGTCTTTTGGGAAGCTTTTTCACAACAAGAAAACATCTCAGAGTATAACTAAATAGCAGAGAATCTTATGTATCCGCATGATGTGTGATCATAAGATATACAGCGGCTGTCGGAATATCGGCAGCCGTTTTCGGTATATAAAAACCGAACGGCGCACAGAGGAGTACAGAAAATCTGTGATCTTATCGGCTTTACCGGCTGTGCAGAAGAAAGGAAAAATATGAAAAATAAAGAATTCAAAAAAGGTATAGCCATTGGAGTGGCAGCAACGCTGGTTGTGACAGGCGCGGTTTTTACCAGCTATCAGAAAGTACTGTTTCCGAAAGGCAATGCGCTTTCCGATGTGAAAACGGTTCAGAAGCTGAATTACCTGGAAGAACTGATCGATGAAGAATATCTGGATGAAAAAGACGAAAGCAGCCTGCGTGAGGGGCTTTATGCTGGCATGCTTGCCGGCCTGAGGGATCCGTACTCCACCTATTACACAGCAGAACAGTATAAAGAGCTGAATACTTCCAATGAAGGCTCCTACGTAGGGATTGGTGCCGTTCTTCAGAAGGATGACACCGGAGGGGCAAAGATCATACAGCTTTATGAGGGTGGCCCTGGAGAACAGGCGGGACTGAAAAAGGGAGATGTGATCAAGGCAGTAGATGGAGCTGATGTTACAGACAAAGAAACTTCCGATATTGCTTCCATGGTCCGTGACAGTGAGAAAGATTCCGTAATGCTGACCATACAGCGGGAAAACGAAGAGAAAACCCGGGATGTCAAAGTGGAGATCCGGGATGTGGAGATTCAGACCGTTTCCCATGAGATGCTTTCCGGAGACACCGGCTATATCCGGATCTCCGAATTTTCTGAGGTGACCAGCGATCAGTATAAAAAAGCATTTGCAGATCTGAAGGATCAGGGAATGAAGAAGCTGGTTGTGGATCTCCGTGATAATCCGGGAGGCCTTCTTACTGCAGTCTGCGGCGTACTCCGCCAAATACTTCCGGAAGGACTGATCGTCTATACAGAGGACAAAAACGGAAAAAGGGAAGAGGAAACCTGCGACGGAAAAAATGAACTGGACATGCCGCTGGCTGTTCTGGTAAACGGAAACAGTGCCAGTGCATCGGAGATCTTTGCGGGGGCGGTAAAGGACTACGGGATTGGAACGATTGTAGGAACAACTACCTATGGGAAGGGCGTGGTGCAGACCATCCAGCCTCTTACCGATGGCAGTGCGGTAAAGATCACCATCGCAAAATATTTTACGCCAAAGGGCAATGATATCAACAAAAAAGGAATCACTCCGGATGTGGAAGCAGAGCTTTCCGGAGACATCACAGACTGGACAGAACTTACACATAAAGAAGACACGCAGCTTCAGACAGCCCTGAAAGAGATCGGACAGAGCTGACGCGTTCGGAGGGGAGAAAAAATGATAACTTTACAATTATTGCAGCAGATCATCGTATTTTTTCTGATGATGTCCTGTGGATTTACAGTGGTAAAATGCGGACTTATCGATGCAAAAAGCAGCAGGACACTTTCAGTCATCTGTATCTACATCATCATGCCCTGCGTAATGATCAATGCTTTTCAGATCGAATATTCCAGAAGCATCCGGAATGGCTTCCTTCTGGCAGTGGCAGCGGCCATCCTGATCCATATTTTTCTTCTGGTATTTGTACAGATCATCGGCAAGCCACTGAAATTAAGTGTGGTAGAAAAAGAATCCATCATCTATTCCAATTCCGGAAATCTGGTGATCCCTCTTGTAACGGTAGTCCTTGGTGAAAAATGGGTGATCTATGCCAGTGCTTTCCTGAGTGTGCAGATGATCCTGATGTGGACCCACGGACAGTCACTGATGGAGGCGAAGGCCGGCATCAACTGGAAAAAAATCCTCTGCAACATCAATTTGATCGCTATTATCCTTGGAATCGTTCTGTTCTTCACGCAGATCAGATTGCCGGTGATTCTTGGAAACACCATGAGCCAGATTTCAGCCACCCTGGGACCTGTATGTATGATCATGCTTGGAATGACCATGACGGAGGTAAAATGGAAAGATATTTTCAGCCATTCCAGGATCTATCTGATCACGATCTTGAAAATGGTGGTGACTCCGCTGCTCATACTGTTGTTTTTGAAGTATCTGTCCTTGGCTTCAATGGTAAAGGATGGAAAAACCATTCTGCTTATCAGTCTGATGGCAGTGATCACACCGTCGGCAACAACGATTGTACAGCTGGCACAGCTCTACGATCAGGACCCGGTCTATGCCAGCACCATCAATGTAATGACAACGCTGGTAAGTATCATAACCATGCCACTGATGGTCATGTTGTATCTTGCCTGAGCATCTCAGGGAATCGTTACGGATAACTTTGTGTCAGGCAACATGCTTTGCGGAATATTATCTGGTTACTGTTCACTGGTAATATTCCGCGAGGTGTTTTTTGTGAGCGAAGGTCACAGAAAACCCGAGACATACCGCGCGGATTTATGCGATTAGCATAAATCCTGTGCATCGCGAAGCGTGTTGCTGAGAACGGAGTGAACAGTAACATTACCTGTGAACAGTGATCGGAAATCCTACCCTCATAATTGTAAAAACAAAATAAAAGTGATAGAATCAAATCATATGAGAGCAGAAGAACTATATCTGCTCATAGTGGAAAACATAGCACAGGATCATCAAAACAGGAGGATAGCATAAATGGAACGACATGCTTTTGCAATGAAAGTAAAAGAAGGAAAAATGAATGATTACCGTAAGACCTTAGGCGAGATCTGGCCGGAGCTTACTGCATATCTTGACCGTAACGGCATTCATAATTTCAGCATCTGGAATGCGGCAGACCTGATCTTCGGATATTACGAAAATGCAGACGGAGAGGTGATCTCTCCGGAAGAGGAGAAAGTAAAGGCAGCATTGACTGAAAAGATCGGAGATACCTTTACCTGGATCTCTACTCCTGGAAAAGACATGCGCCTGATGTATCATAATTTTGGTGTTGTGAGAGAAAACAAAGAGCTGATCCGCCACAGAATGTTCATGACAAAATTAAAAGACGGCTGTGAGGAAGAATATAAAGCCCGTCATGACGGACTTGTGGCGCAGAGAGGCGAAACAATAGATCCGGGCCCGGACAGCAACTTCAGCATCTGGAGTGCAGGCGGATATATTTTTGGATATGATGAGATTGACACAACCATGGAAGTGGAAGAAACACCGGAAGCAAGAGAGGCAACCATCGCATGGGAGACACGCCAGCTCGGGATCATGGACTGGATCACCAACGATGTGGACTGGATGACAAAAGAAGTACATCCGTCCAGTGTACGTCTTGCATGGCATAATTAAAAAATGGGAAAATAAAAAGGAAGGAGGCCGGGGCTTTGTTTGGAGGTAGCCCCGGCAGTATGAAAAAGAAAAAAGTGTTATCAAAGGTAGTACCCTTTGCACATCTAATAATATACTCATATTTTGTGGTCATTCTGTGACGTCATTCTGAAAAAAGTATGAACAAAAAAGAAAAAATAACTGAACTCAAATCTTAACAATTCTTAAACTTTCCATATTCAGTTGAAACCATACGCCCCGACTGTTATACTGTGACTAGCAGATGTTAGCAGGAGAAGAATATGTTTTATTCCTGATATCAATAAAATAATGAGGCGTGAATTTATGAAACGTTTTTGGAAATATGTAACAGGGATCGTACCTGCGTACGGGCTTTTTCCCCTTGTTTTTTCATTTGTATTTAACTGTCTTGTATATTCCGGTTCAAGGGCGATCGCAGGCGGTTGGTATCATCACAATATAGAAAGTAATCTTGATCTGCGGCTCCCATTTGTGCCGCAGTTTTTGATTATCTATTTTGGCTGTTATGTATTTTGGGCAGTGAATTATATCCTTGCGGCAAGGCAGGAGCGGGAACAGGTTTACCGTTTTTTTACTGCGGATATTATATCCCGTTGTGTGTGTCTGATCATATTTCTGGCATATCCCACTACCAATACAAGACCGTTGATCGAAGGAAACGGAATCTGGGATCTGCTGGCCGGCTGGCTGTATTCCATTGATGCGGCAGATAACCTGTTTCCATCTATCCATTGTCTGGTAAGCTGGTTCTGTTTTCTGGGGATCAAGGATCAGAAAAGAATTCCGACATGGTATAAGGGGGTATCGTTTACACTGGCTGTGCTGGTTTTTCTGTCTACCATTTTTACCAAGCAGCATGTACTTGTGGATGTGGCAGGTGGTGTGATCCTGGCTCAGGTATGCTTTATTCTGGGACAGAAAACAAAACTCTGGCATATTTATGAACGGTTTGGAACTAAAATTGAAAAGAAGATCAACAGCTATACAGAAGGTGTCAAGTGATGAAGAACAGAAAAAAGATCATATTTAACGGAGTGTTCCTGGCAGTAGTTTTTGCCCTGACTATCTACGGCGTTTTTCACGGAGAAGACCTGTCTTCCATGATGGATGCCATACATAGGGCAGATAAACGGTGGCTGCTTCCGGGAATTGCACTGGTAGCATTTTTTATCTGGGGGGAATCCATCATTATCTGGTATATGATGCGTTCCAGTGGGATCCATCTGAAAAAAAGAACCTGCTTTCTGTTTTCGTCTGTAGGATTCTTTTTCAGCTGTATCACACCATCCGCCAGCGGCGGACAGCCCATGCAGATCTACTATATGAAAAAAGAGAAGATTTCCATTCCGGTGTCAACGGTGATCCTGATGATCGTGACGATTACCTATAAGCTGGTGCTTGTGGTGATCGGTATTGGGATCGCGATTTTCGGAAGAGGATTTCTTCACAAATATCTGGAAGGAATCCTGCCGGTGTTTTATCTGGGGCTGATGCTGAATATCTTCTGTGTCACTTTTATGACCATTCTGGTATTTCATCCGCTTTTGGCAAAAGCGATCCTGATGAAGGGCATGAAGCTTCTGGAACGGTTTCATCTGATGAGGAAAAAAGAGGGACGGCTGAAAAAACTGGAAGCTTCCATGGATATTTACCGAAATACTGCGGCATATCTGAAGAATAATCCGCTGGTGATCGTTAAAGTAATAGAGATTACTTTTATCCAGCGTATGGCACTGTTTGCAGTAACCTGGTTCGTATATCAGGCTTTTGGACTCCATGGAACCGGTTTCTGGGATATCCTTTTTCTCCAGGCAGTGATATCGGTATCTGTGGATATGCTGCCGCTTCCGGGAGGAATGGGAATCAGTGAGACTTTGTTTCTTACCATTTTCAGTCCGGTATTCGGTGGCCTGCTGCTTCCGGGAATGGTGCTTAGCAGAGGTCTGGGATATTACGGAGAGCTGCTGATCAGTGCGGTGTTTACTGCGGTGGCTCAGCTCACTATTGGAAAAAAGGAATCCTGAAAAGATTTGATCGAATGCAGATCGCGGAGATCTGCTTGACCCAGATCAGGTAAGTCTCCTGTGGGACTGTGAATATAGCCTGACATGAAAAAGAAAAAAGAGGTGTGCAAATGATAGGATTTTATGATTACACGGTAATAATGACTTACATAAGCGTAGTTTCTTCCATGATCGGAATCTTCTGCGCTGTGACGGACCATATTTCAGCAGCGGTGTGCTGTCTTGCATTTTCCGGACTGTGCGATATGTTTGAC
This sequence comes from Blautia sp. 2227st1_G12_2227SCRN_220401, assembly GCF_039062885.1. Classification (NCBI taxonomy): domain Bacteria; kingdom Bacillati; phylum Bacillota; class Clostridia; order Lachnospirales; family Lachnospiraceae; genus Blautia; species Blautia sp. 2227st1_G12_2227SCRN_220401. Next base: position 19,007 of record NZ_JBCLNI010000002.1, read on the forward strand.
GGAAAGATCGCAAGAACTAAGAAGAACAGAACGGAGGAGGAGAAATGCTTCGGGATCCAGATCGATTCCCTTGCAGATATCGTCTGTTTCGGGATCCTTCCCATTGTGCTGGGATTTAAGCTTGGAATGTGTCATATTTACGGAATAGCTATTCTTTTATTTTACGGTCTGGCAGGCCTGATCCGTCTGGCATACTTCAATGTTATGGAGGAAAAACGTCAGAATGAAACCTCCGAAAACCGAAAATATTATCAGGGACTTCCCATCACATCCATGTCTGTGGTCCTGCCGCTTCTGTTTGTGGTATCCCTGCTTTTTCCGGAGTATAAATGGTTTGTGGTGCTCCTTCATATTGCAATGCTGACGGTAGGACTTCTGTTTATCCTGGATTTTAAATTCCGTAAGCCCACCAACAGGGAGCTGGTGATCATTGTTGCGGTAGTTTCTGTGGCAGTCCTTCTTGTACTTTCCTACAACGAAGGATGGTGGAAGTTCAATTATCTCTATAAGCTTTCCATGGAGAGAGGTGGTAATCTATGATCCGGACAGCGGACAGAATGGGGCATATTACAGAGGAGGATTCCTTTCAGAACAACCTTCTGGAAAAAATCTACGGTTCTGTAGCCGGACGCATGCTGATACGTCCACTGGTCACTCCTGTTGTTTCCATTGCCATGGGAAAGCTTCTGGATTCCAGGCTTTCGGCAGCAGCGGTGAAACCCTTTATACGGTTCAATCATCTGGATATGAGTGATTATGAAAAGCGTAAATACATCTCTTACAATGATTTTTTCAAGCGGAAGATCCGGGAGGATGCCCGCCATATTGATATGGAACCGGGACATTTTATCAGTCCCTGTGACTGCAGGGTGAGTGTGTATCCGGTAGATGAAAAAGCCCGTCTTCATATCAAACAGACCGAATATACCATAGAGGAGCTTCTCAGGAATCCTTCTCTTGGAAAAAGATATCAGGGTGGCTATGTGTGGGTGCTTCGTCTCTGCGTTCAGGATTATCACAGATATATTTATCCGGACAATGCGGCGGAGTCCGGACGCATCAGGATCCCGGGGATCCTGCATACAGTCAACCCCGTGGCCAACGATGCCTATCCGATCTACAAGGAAAACAGCAGAGAGTATTCTCTTTTGAAAACAGAGAATTTCCGTACCGTGCTGATGATGGAGGTAGGTGCTCTTCTTGTCGGAAGGATCGAAAACCGGCCAGGGAAAGCATTTGTGAAACGGGGAGACGAAAAAGGAAATTTTGCTTTCGGCGGCTCCACCATTGTGCTGATCACCGAAAAAAATGCGGTAAAGCCGGATGAAGATATTTTAAACAATTCCCGTGAAGGAATTGAAACAAGAGTATTCATGGGAGAAAAGATCGGAGAATCCTTTTAGAGGGTTCTCCTTTTTTGCGGATAAAATTAAAAAAATGAAATTACGTTCACACACACAACACAAACCTGTGATATATTATGAGCAGTAGCAAAGCGGAATGGAAATATCCGCTTTAGAATGAACCGGAAGTAAAAGCTCAGCTTTTTGTAAAGAGGGATGATACAGAGCATTTCGGGCTGTCAGCAGCTGTCCGGAACAGCGACTGAGAAACGGAGGAAGATAGAATGGATGCATTAAAAATTCTTGTAGTAGATGACGAGAGCAGAATGAGAAAACTGGTAAAGGATTTTCTCACCAAAAAGAATTTCCAGGTACTGGAAGCCGGTGACGGTGAGGAGGCCATGGATATTTTTTATAAAGAAAAGGACATTGCGCTTCTGATCCTGGATGTGATGATGCCGAAGATGGATGGCTGGGAAGTATGTCGTGAGATCCGCAAAAATTCCAAGGTTCCCATCATTATGCTGACAGCAAGAGGAGATGAGCGTGATGAGCTTCTGGGATTTGAACTCGGGGTGGACGAATATATTTCCAAACCCTTCAGCCCCAAGATCCTTGTAGCACGTGTAGAAGCCATTCTTCGAAGAACGGGACAGAGCAACCCGGATGAGATACTTTCAGCAGGTGGGATTGTCATTGACAAGGCAGCGCATCAGGCAACGGTAGATGATAAACCGATGGATCTGAGCTTCAAGGAATTTGAGCTTCTGACTTATTTCCTGGAGAATGAGGGAATCGCTCTTTCCAGAGAAAAGATCCTGAATTCTGTGTGGAATTATGATTATTTCGGAGATGCCAGAACCATTGATACTCATGTCAAAAAACTGAGAAGTAAAATGGGCGATAAGGGCGAGTATATCAAGACAGTCTGGGGGATGGGCTATAAGTTTGAGGTAGGAGAATGAAAAAACCGAAGGAAAAAATAAAAAAGATCCACAGTCTCCGTCATCAGATCACAGCATACTTTATCGGTCTGCTGTTTTTATCCATTCTGACTATTACCGTGATCAACGGAGCCTTTCTTGAAAAATATTATGTGACAAAAAAGATCGATGTACTTCTGAATCTCCGAACAACTCTGGAAAATACAGATATTGACAAGATGATGAACAGCAATAGCTCGAAAGGTATGGAGAGTATTCCCGATGAGATCCAGAGAGCCTGCTCCAGAAACAATCTTTCCTGGGTTATCATTGACAGCAGCAATACCAGCTGGCTTTCCTGGGGCGAAAATGAAAAAATGCTTCAGAGCAAGCTGTTCGGATATGTCTATGATCTGGATGAGGACGGAGATAAGAGCCGGACCTTGAAGCAGGGTGACAATTATACCATCCAGCAGTCGCATGACCGGTTTGCGGGAATGGATTATGTGGAATGCTGGGGACAGCTGGATGAGGAACATTATTTTATCATAAGGACACCCCTTGAGAGCATCCGGGAGAGCGCTGATATTTCCAATAAGTTTTACTTTGCGGTAGGTCTGATGATCATAATTTTAAGTGGTCTGGTCATTATGGTCGTGACCAGGAGGATCACCCGTCCCATCAGTGAGCTTACGGAACTTTCCAGAAAAATGTCAGATCTGGATTTTGAGGCAAAATACGAGAGCAAGGTCGGCAATGAGATCGATGTTCTGGGAGATAATTTCAACCGAATGTCCTCACAGCTGGAGACTACCATCAGTGAACTGAAATCTGCAAATAATGAACTGCAGCGTGACATTGAGGACAAGATCAAGATCGACAAGATGCGAAAGGAATTTCTGGATAACGTGTCCCATGAACTGAAAACTCCCATTGCCCTGATCCAGGGCTATGCAGAAGGCTTAAAAGAAAATATTTCTGATGATCCTGAGAGCAGAGAGTTCTATTGCGATGTCATTATGGATGAAGCCTCCAAGATGAATAAACTGGTAAAAAATCTTCTCACACTGAATCAGCTGGAATCCGGCAAAGATGCAGTTGTAATGGAGCGGTTTGATATCGTATCCCTGATCCGCGGCGTGCTTCAGACCATGAATATCATGATCGGGCAGAAGAATGCAAAAGTGATCTTTGAGGCGGAGAAGCCGGTTTATGTATGGGCCGATGAGTTTAAGATCGAAGAGGTTGTGACAAACTATGTAAGCAATGCCCTGAACCATCTGGAGGGAGAGAAAGAAATCGAGATCAAGCTGCAGGATGAGGGTAACCGTGTGAAGATCAGTGTGTTTAACACAGGGACTCCGATCCCTGAGGCAGATGTACCGAATCTCTGGAATAAATTTTATAAAGTTGATAAAGCGAGAACCAGGGAATACGGCGGAAGCGGTATCGGTTTATCCATTGTAAAGGCCATTATGGAAAGCATGAACCAGGAATATGGCGTGCAGAACTTTGATAATGGCGTGGAATTCTGGTTTACACTGGACCGGAAATAATAAAACTTTACCGTGATAATGTGAAAAAATGGGCGGCAGCAGAGAAAAGTCTTTGCAACCGCCTGTTTTTGCGTTATACTAAAGCAATGTAAATCGAAGGTGAGAGAGGAATATCGAGATACAAAAGAGCAGGAGGAAGCATTATTATGATAGGAATCATTGACTATGATGCAGGAAACATCAAAAGTGTGGAAAAAGCACTTCAGTATCTGGGACAGGAGACTGTCGTCTCAAGAGATCCCCAGGTGCTTCTGAAAGCAGATAAAGTAATCCTTCCGGGGGTTGGAAGCTTTGGTGATGCTATGGAAAATCTCAAAAAATACGGACTTGTTCCGGTAATACATGAGATCGTGGAAAAGGGAACGCCCTTTCTTGGGATATGCCTGGGACTGCAGCTGCTTTTTGAGAGCAGTGATGAGACACCGGGAGTGGAAGGTCTTGGGATCCTGAAGGGGAAAATCCTGCGCATCCCGCCAAGTCCGGGACTGAAGATTCCGCATATGGGCTGGAATTCCCTGCATATTCAGAACAGCGGAAGATTATTTAAGGGTATTCCGGAAAACACATACGTTTACTTTGTACATTCCTATTATCTTCAGGCAGAGGAGGAAGAGATCGTGAAAGCGACCACTCAGTACAGCACATGCATCCATGCGTCTGTGGAGAAGGGAAATGTATTTGCGTGTCAGTTCCATCCGGAAAAAAGCAGCCGGTGGGGCTTGAAGATCCTTGAGAATTTTGCGGCACTTGAGTCAGGCACCGGAAAGGAGGCATAATCATGTTTACAAAAAGAATCATTCCATGTCTGGATGTAAATAAAGGACGTGTAGTAAAAGGCGTGAATTTTGTTGATCTTAAGGATGCCGGAGATCCGGTGGAAATTGCCAAAGCTTACGATGCAGCCGGTGCGGACGAGCTTGTTTTTCTTGATATCACTGCCTCCTGCGAGGAGCGTGATACCGTGGTGGATATGGTAAGAGCTGTTGCAGCCAACGTATTTATCCCGTTTACCGTAGGCGGAGGAATCCGTACCGTAGATGATTTCCGGAAGCTTCTCCGTGAAGGTGCAGATAAGATTTCTGTAAATTCCGCAGCTATCGACCGTCCGGAGCTGATCCATGAGGCCGCACAGAAATTCGGAAGCCAGTGTGTAGTAGTTGCCATTGATGCCAAGAGAAGACAGGATGGCGGCTGGAATATCTACAAACATGGCGGAAGACTGGATACCGGTATTGATGCTCTTGAATGGGCAAAGAAGGTGGAAGAACTTGGCGCAGGTGAGATCCTTCTTACCAGCATGGACTGTGACGGAACCAAGGCCGGGTATGATATTGAACTTACAAGAGCCGTTGCAGATGCGGTTTCCATCCCGGTGATCGCCTCCGGTGGTGCCGGAACCCTGGAGCATTTTTATGATGCACTGACAGAAGGCGGAGCAGATGCGGCACTGGCAGCATCTCTGTTCCACTACAAAGAGCTTGAGATCCGGGAAGTGAAGGATTACCTTGCGGAAAAAGGAATTTCCGTGAGAAGATAAGTTAGATGAGAGGTGATAGATATGGCTCCTATAGCAGGAGACTGGCAGGAGGCACTGAAAGGTGAGTTTCATCAGCCCTACTATGCCAAACTTTATAAAACCGTGATGACAGAATACAGAACAAGAAAGATTTTTCCGCCGCCGGAAGATATGTTCAATGCGTTTCATTTTACGCCTCTGCATCAGGTAAAGGTTGTGATCCTGGGACAGGACCCTTATCACAATGACGGACAGGCTCATGGGCTTTGCTTTTCCGTAAAAAAAGGTGTGGAAACACCGCCATCTCTGGTGAATATTTATAAGGAACTTGAGGATGATATGGGATGTTATATCCCAAACAACGGTAATCTGGAAAAATGGGCAAAGCAGGGCGTGCTTCTTTTGAACACAGTGCTGACTGTACGTGCACATCAGGCCAATTCCCACAGAGGGATCGGCTGGGAACAGTTTACCGATGCGGCCATCCGGATCCTGGACCAGGAGGATCGCCCGATCGTGTTTCTTCTCTGGGGGCGGCCTGCTCAGATGAAGGCATCCATGCTTCATAATCCGAAGCATCTGATCCTGGAAGCACCACATCCAAGTCCCCTTTCTGCCTACCGGGGATTTTTCGGATGCAAGCATTTCAGCAAGGCTAATGAATTTTTGAAAGCCAATGGGGTAGAACCTGTTGACTGGCAGATTGAGAATATTTAAGTTAAGGAAAGTAAAATGGGTAAAAAAAATGATAACACACTTGTGAAAAATGCATCTTTTCTTATGGTTGCGGCGCTGATCTCCAAGATCATCGGAATGCTGTACAAGAGTCCGCTTTCAACTACACTGGGAAGTCAGAGCTTTGCACTTTTCCAGTTTGCACAGAATGTATATTTTATCCTGCTGATGATCGCGTCCTTCAGTATTCCTCAGGCTGTATCCAAGATCATGGCGGAGAAGATCGCTTTTCACAGATATAAGGATGCACAGAAGGTATTTTACGGTGCACTGATCTATGCGGCAGTTGCCGGCGGTATCGTGGCGCTGATCTGTGTATTTGGTGCAGGAATCCTGGTTCCGGACAGTATGGCTAACGCCCGTCTGGCACTGCAGATGCTTGCGCCCACAATTTTCATGTCCGGTCTCTGCGGTGTATTCCGTGGATATTTCCAGGCATACCGCAATATGATGCCTACATCGATCTCGCAGATCATTGAGCAGATCTTTGTGGCAACCTTTGCGCTTCTGATGTCACATGTATTTATCCAGCATTTTTCCGCAACAGGAGATATGGATCTGGTCCATCGCTGGGGTGCGGCAGGTGCTACCATGGGTACCGGAGCAGGTGTGGCTTCCGCGCTGATCTTTATGCTGATCGTTTATGGGGTAAACCGTAAGATCATCCGGAAAAGGATCGTCAATGACCGCCATTCTGTAAATGAGAGTATGGGTCATGTAATGAGTAATATCGTGCTCATCATCATGCCGATCATTCTCAGTGCTTTTATTTATAATGTAAACGGATATATCAACAGCTATATGTATTCCGGTATCATGGATATCAAGGGTGCTGCCAAGGATGTGATCCAGACCTTGTATTCCGAGTACGGATATTATATGACGCTGATCAATATCCCGCTTACCCTGGCAAGTACAGCACCGACATCTATGATCCCTGAGGTTTCCGCGCATTATGCAATGCACGATATTGAAGGTGCAAATATGAAGACAGACCGTGCCACATGGATCAGTATGCTGATATCCATTCCGGCGGCAGTAGGTCTTGCAGTTCTTTCCGGACCGATCACGAGACTGATCTTCCCGGGAACCAATGGCGTAGGCGGACAGCTTCTGATCCTGGGAGGAATCACCATTATCCTGAATGGCAACTCCAATATCACCAACGGTGTACTTCAGGGAATCGGCAAGCCGAAGCTCCCGATGATCCATGCAGCCATTGCACTGGTGGCAGATGTGATAGCCATGGCTCTGCTTCTGGTATTTACCAATCTTGGTGTTTATACCATTGTCATCGCCCAGATCGTTTATGCAGTTGTGATGTGTCTTCTCAACGACCGTTCCATCAAGAAATATATGGGCTATAAGAATCCATGGAGAAGTGCTTATTTAAGCCCGTTCCTTGCATCTATCCCGATGGGGGTTGTTGCGGGAGTGGTGTATTACGGTCTGTATGTACTGATCCATTCCAATGTGATCTGCCTAGGTATTTCCGTGATCCTGGCAGCAGTTGTATACTTTATTGTATATCTGTTTGTAAGCAAGCCCGGTGAAGAAGAGCTGGGTATGATGCCTGGTGGAAGATATATGAAGAAGCTGGCGAGAATGATGAAGATCATCTGATCTGTAAGTCCGATCAGTAAACGGCAATACAGTTATTCGGTGCAGAACTCAAAGTGAACACAGCTAGCACAGGAAAAAATACTCACAGATTTGTTCCGGCAGATTTCCAGCCGGAGGATCTGTGAGTATTTTTTATTGTATCAGGTCTCTGGAAATGCAGGCTTTTGAAGAATGGATTCCTTTTAGACTTTTTTCTGTGAAAACAGTCTTATGATCTCCAGAGTAACGTTCACAGCGGCATCCATTCCTTCTGCTGTAATATGCTCATAAGGCCCGTGATAGGCATGTCCGCCGGTTCCGAGATTCGGGCAGGGCAGTCCCATAAAGCTTAACTGTGCACCGTCTGTGCCGCCGCGGATAGGCAGGATCAGCGGTGTGACACCGCAGCTGTGGCAGGCTTCCTCTGCCAGAGATATCAGCCATGGGCAGGTATCGATGATCTCTTTCATATTGCGGTACTGCTGGGTGATGGTAAGAGTTACGGTACCTTCCCCCCATTTTTCATTGAGGATCTCCGTGATATGGGTGAGCGTTTTCTGACGGATCTCAAAAGAAGCGGCATCGTGATCCCGGACAATATACTGAAGCTCAGCCTGGGAAACATCTCCTTTCATGGAACACAGATGGAAAAATCCTTCGTAGTCTTCTGTATTCCTGGGAGTGTCCGCTGCCGGAAGCATGGAGTTAAATTCCATGGCAATGAGGGCTGCGTTGATCATAGTATTTTTGGAAGAACCGGGATGTACATTAACACCCTGGAAGGTTACTTTTGCACTGCAGGCGTTAAAGTTTTCGTACTGGATCTCGCCTTCCGTATCACCGTCCAGGGTATATGCATAATCCGCACCGAATTTTTTTACATCAAAGTGGGCCGGTCCCATGCCGATCTCTTCATCCGGAGTAAAAGCAACGCAGAGAGGTCCGTGAGGTATTTTTTCCGTAAGGATATGCTCCAGCGCAGTGAGGATCTCTGCAATGCCGGCCTTGTCGTCTGCGCCCAGGATCGTGGTTCCGTCTGAGGTGATCAGGGTACGTCCGGCAAGTGAAGCAAGATGGGGGAACATTTCCGGGGAAAGAGTTCTGCCGCTTGTGCCGAGAGGGAGCTCTTTTCCATCGTAATCTTCTGTGATCATCGGTGTGACTGCATGGTCGCAGAAATCGGAAACCGTATCCATATGAGCGATAAAGCCCAGTGCTTTGCAGTGCTCCAGACCTTCTGTAGCAGGAAGATGTGCATAAACGTAACAGTGTTCATCCAGAGACACATCAGAGATCCCAAGGCCTTTCAGTTCCTCCACAAGAAGCCGGGCCAGGTCAAACTGGCACTGGGAAGAGGGGGAAGAAGAGCTTTCTTCATTGCTGGGTGTGGATATTTTTACATAGGATAGAAGTCGTTGGTATGCTTTCATAGAAGAATATTCCTTTCTGAAAAATTCCTTCCGGAACAGACGGCAGCTGTATTTATGGAATCCGCCTGTTTTTCCGGAGATAATAACAGTATACCACACAGTATCCGTATATTTTCAGAAAAAATTTCCCACGATATGAAAACCTGTGCTATAATCTGTGGGATAATAAAAAACAGGAGGATTTGAGAGTGGAAAAAAGAATCATACAGGTCGAAGAAAAAGTACCTGCAAAGATGCTGATACCGTTAAGTATCCAGCACATGTTCGCCATGTTCGGAGCATCCGTACTGGTGCCATTCCTTTTTGGTATCAGTCCGGCTATTGTGCTTCTGATGAATGGTGTGGGAACACTCCTTTTTATTTTCATCACAAAAGGAAAGGCACCGGCTTATTTGGGCTCCAGTTTTGCCTTCCTTTCACCGGCTCTTCTGGTGATCAGCAAGTATGGATATGAGTATGCCCTCGGTGGTTTCGTTGTTCTGGGTATTGCTGGTATGTGCGTGGCATTGATCGTCCGCCAGTGCGGAACAGACTGGATCGATATCGTGCTTCCCACAGCGGCAATGGGACCGGTAGTGGCACTGATCGGTCTGGAACTTGCGGGAAATGCAGCAAGTACGGCAGGACTTCTGGACGAGAAGGTAGATCCGAAGAATGTGATCGTATTTCTGGTCACACTTGGAGTTGCGGTATTCGGGCAGATCCTGTTCCGGGGCTTCCTTTCTGTTATTCCGATCCTGATCGCGATCATTGCGGGATATGTGGCAGCAGGTGCATGCGGGCTTCTGGATTTTACACAGGTAAGGGAAGCGGCATTTTTGGCTCTTCCCAACTTTACATCTCCGAAATTTAATTTTGAGGCCATTATGACGATCTTTCCGGCATTGCTTCTGGTAACCTCCGAGCATATCGGCCATCAGATCGTAACCGGAAAGATCGTTGGAAGAAATCTTCTGAAAGATCCGGGTCTCCACAGATCCCTGTTTGCAGATTTCTTCTCTACCACAGTTTCCGGATGCCTTGGTTCTGTACCGACAACTACTTACGGTGAGAACATCGGTGTCATGGCAGTGACAAAGGTTTACAGTGTACAGGTGATCGGTGGTGCGGCAGTGCTTTCTATCTGCTGTTCCTTCCTCGGTAAACTGGCAGCCCTGATCAGTACCATTCCCGGTCCGGTGATCGGTGGGATTTCCTTCCTTCTTTACGGAATGATCGGAACCTCCGGCCTTCGTATGCTGGTTGATAATCACGTGGATTACAGCAAGTCCAGAAATCTGACGCTGACAAGCGTTGTCTTTGTTGTAGGTCTTTCCGGAATTGCCCTGAAGCTTGGAAATGTTGAGCTTACCGGTATGGTGCTGGCATGTGTGGTTGCCATGGCATTAAGCCTTGTATTCTATATTCTGGACAAACTGAAGCTGACCAACGATCAGTGACAGGAAATATATTGCATAAAAAGCAGATGAAGAGGGAAATCTTTTTATCTGCTTTTTGGCATTCAGAGAGGAAAAAGAAATCATGTATGGGAAGCCTTTTGTCGGATTTTCAGAGATCCTGTCAACAAAAAAACAGAGGGATTTTCAAGTATCTTATTGACAATCATTCCGTTTTATAATACTATGTAATACAGAAAACACGAACAAAGGTTCGGATTAAAGGAAACCTGATTAGAAAGAGAATAAAGAATAGGAGATTACATAATGATCAGTGAAGAGAAGCAGAAGGCGCTGGAAGCGGCTCTTGGAAATATTGAGAAACAGTTCGGTAAAGGCTCTGTCATGAAGCTTGGAGATTCCAGTTCCCATATGCAGGTGGAGGCAGTTCCCACAGGATGCTTAAGCCTGGATATCGCCCTTGGTGTAGGTGGTGTTCCCAAGGGACGTATCGTGGAGATCTACGGACCGGAGTCCAGTGGTAAGACAACGGTAGCCTTACATATGGTCGCTGAAGTGCAGAAGAGAGGCGGAATCGCAGGATTTATCGATGCGGAGCATGCTCTTGATCCTGTTTATGCCAAGAGTATAGGTGTTGATATCGACAACCTTTATATTTCACAGCCGGATAACGGAGAGCAGGCGCTGGAGATCACAGAGACTATGGTACGTTCCGGTGCTGTGGATATCGTGATCGTGGACTCTGTTGCAGCCCTAGTCCCCAAGGCTGAGATCGAAGGAGATATGGGAGACAGCCATGTAGGTCTGCAGGCCCGTCTGATGTCACAGGCACTCCGTAAACTGACAGCTGTTATCAGCAAGTCCAACTGCGTGGTGATCTTTATCAACCAGCTTCGTGAAAAGGTTGGAGTGATGTTTGGCAATCCGGAAACTACAACCGGTGGACGTGCGCTGAAATTCTATGCATCTGTCCGTATGGATGTACGCCGTGTGGAAACATTGAAGCAGGGTGGTGAGATGGTCGGAAACCACACCCGTGTGAAAGTAGTTAAGAACAAGGTGGCTCCGCCATTTAAGCAGGCAGAATTTGATATCATGTTCGGAACCGGTATTTCCAGAGAGGGAGATATCCTGGATCTGGCTGCAGAATGCTCCATCGTAAACAAGAGCGGAGCCTGGTATGCATATGAGGGGGATAAGATCGGACAGGGACGTGAGAATGCCAAATTATTCCTGCGAGAGCATCCGGAGATCCGCGATGAGATCGAGAAGAAGGTTCGTGTACATTATCATCTGGATCCGGCAGATGAGACAGCAGAAGCAGCAGTACAGGCAGAAGATACAGAGAAGGAAGAGTAATCCATGCTGGATCTGGAAGAACGAAACCGTGCAAGAAAGAAAGCCATGCGGCTTCTGGAACATATGGACCGCACAGAGAAAGGCCTGACGGATAAACTCCGTCAGGCTGAATTTTCACCGGAGGCAGTAGAAGATGCCATTGCTTATGTGAAGTCCTATGGGTATATCAACGATGCCCGTTATGCCAGAACCTATATCTCCTTCCGCATGGAAACCAGGAGCCGTCAGAAGATCCTCTCGGAACTTCAGTTAAAGGGTGTGGACCGTCAGACTGCCCTGGATGCCTGGAATGAGATGGAAGAGCTTCTGGAACCGGACGAGCGGGAGGTATTACGCAGGACGATCGAAAAGAAATATGCGCCGGACACAGAGCTTGATGAAGGACAGATGCGAAGGTTGTATGGATATCTGGCCAGACGAGCGTTCCGGTATGAGGATATTTCCCATACCCTGGAAGAAATGAACATCCGGGTGAACCGTGATATGGAATAACTCGTTACTGTTCACCGGTAATGTCCCGCGAGGTGTTTTTTGTGAGCGAAGGTCACAGAAAACCCGAGACATACCGCGCGAATTTATGCGATCAGCATAAATTCTGTGCATCGCGAAGCGTGTTACTGAGAACGGAGTGAACAGTAACAATAACTCTGCGGAGAAAAAGAGCCAGTTTATATATGCTAACCAAAATCTGCTTTTTCATGAGAAAAACTTGACATAAATGTGAAAAACAGCTAAACTTGTATTGTTGTATTTGTACAATGAAAACTAAATAAGGAGGTGCTCCTGTGGCAGGCACAATTATCGGTGTTATTGTCGCTGTGGTAGTCACGCTACTTATTGCAGTTCCTGTTACTTGCAAGGTTGCTGTTGACAAGAAAGTACGCAAGGATGCGGAAATCATAGGTACAGCAGAGGATAAGGCAAGGAATATTCTTGATGAAGCATTGAAAGCAGCAGAGACCAAGAAACGCGAAACTTTACTTGAAGTAAAGGAAGAATCTCTGCGAACTAAAAATGAACTGGAAAGGGAAACCAAGGAACGGAGAAACGAGCTGCAGAGATACGAAAAGCGAGTTTTGTCAAAAGAGGAATCTGTTGACAAAAAAGCCAATGCAGTGGAGAAGCGTGAGCTGGAATGTACAGCGAAATTTAACGAGTTACAAGAAAAAGAAAAACGAGTAAATGAACTTGAGGAAAAAGGAGTACAGGAACTGGAACGAGTTTCAGGTCTTACCTCCGAACAGGCAAAAGAAGAATTACTGAAATCTGTAGAAGATGACGTAAAGGTGGATGTTGCAAGACTCTATAAAGAGCTTGAGAACAGAGCCAAGGAAGATGCCAATAAGAAAGCCAGGGAATATGTAGCCAATGCCATTCAGAAATGTGCAGTGGATCATGTTTCCGAGACAACGATTTCTGTGGTACAGCTTCCAAGTGATGAAATGAAGGGAAGGATCATCGGTCGTGAAGGCCGTAACATCCGTACACTTGAGACACTTACCGGTGTGGATCTGATCATTGATGATACACCGGAGGCAGTGGTACTCTCCGCATTTGATCCGATCAGGAGAGAGATCGCCAGAGTGGCTCTTGAGAAACTGATCGTGGATGGACGTATCCATCCGGCAAGAATTGAAGAGATGGTAGAGAAAGCCCAGAAAGAAGTGGAAGCACAGATCCGGGAAGACGGTGAGAATGCTGCCATGGATGTAGGGGTACATGGAATCCATCCGGAACTTCTGAAGCTTCTTGGACGTATGAAATTCCGTTCAAGCTATGGACAGAATGCTCTGAGACATTCAATTGAGGTTGCACAGCTTTCCGGACTTCTTGCAGGAGAAGTTGGTGTGGATGTGCGTATGGCCAAGCGTGCCGGACTTCTTCATGACATTGGTAAATCCATTGACCATGAGGTAGAAGGTTCTCATATTCAGATCGGTGTAGATCTCTGCAAGAAATACAAGGAGTCCCCGATCGTTATCAACACGGTTGCGTCTCATCATGGTGATGTGGAGCCGGAATCTCTGATCGCGTGTATTGTACAGGCTGCTGATGCAATTTCCGCAGCAAGACCTGGAGCAAGACGTGAGACCCTGGAAACCTATACCAATCGTCTGAAACAGCTTGAGGATATCACCAATGAATTCAAGGGTGTAGAGAAATCTTTTGCTATTCAGGCAGGAAGAGAAATTCGTGTTATGGTCGTGCCGGATCATGTAAGTGATGCAGATATGGTTCTCCTTGCAAGAGATATTGCAAAGCAGATCGAGGCAGAGCTTGAGTATCCTGGACAGATCAAAGTTAATGTGATCCGTGAAAGCAGAGCGGTTGACTACGCAAAATAAGCTTTCAATGGAAGAAAGTTCTGGAAATATCAAAGGCCGGACAGCTTTTTAGCTGGCCGGCCTTTTTTTGTCATGTGGAAAAACGGTCATATTACTGGAAAAACAGGCGTAAACTGGTACAGGGTGAGTAAATGGAGAGTAAGACAGAGAACCGGAAGTGGAAAAATGCCGGACGTTTTCCGGCGGAGCTTCTTTTTATGACCGGATTTTTTGCGGGAAATGTGTTGCCGAATCTGATCTGGAAAATGGAGTGGAAACAGAAAACCCTGGCTTCTTTTTATCTGATCCGCAGCTTTGCAGGAAAAGATATTTCCGGCGGAGCTTATTTCCTGGAAGTGCTGCGACGAAGAGGAGGTTTTTTTCTTCTGTTGTTTTTATGCGGATTTACAATATTCGGAGTGCCTTTGACGGTCGCATATATGCTGTTTTTGGGAATGGAGACAGGAATGATTCTGGCATTATCGGTTCTGGAATTTGGTATTTATGGCGGTGTGGCCGGCGCCGGACTTCTGATGCCGCAGTATCTGGTCTATATTCCGGCGTATTTTTATCTTGCAGGTATCGTATACAGACAATCGTATGGGATCTGGAAAAATTATGGACTTGTGCCGCAGAAAACAGGGGCTTATTTTCGGCAGGGGATCACAGTTTTTCTGCTGTATACAGGAGGAATCCTCGCAGAAAGTTTTCTGAATCCTTGGATCGTAGAAAAAGTTATAAAGGGCCTGAAATTTTTTTGAGGAAAATTTCCACAATATCTAGTGATGGTTTCCATAAAATCTGCGATATTTGGTGGTTTGTGCCGGAAAGTGTTGAAATTGTGCGGTTTTACGATGAAAAACTGTTTGATTTTATGTAAAATTCACAGTATAATTCAGTCATAAACGAGTATGATTTTAGAGAAACGGGATGCAGAGAAATGGACATAGAGATACGGGAATTTATTACATATTTACATAATAGAAAAAGGACGTCACATAATACAGAAGTATCTTACCAGAGAGACCTGAAGAAGATGGCAGTGTATTTTGCAGATCGTGGGATCTATGATATCCGAGATGTAGGAGAACTGGAGCTGGAAGGCTATCTCAGCTATATGGAGAGAGGACAGTTCGCTTCCTCAACGATCTCCAGAAATGTAGCATCTATCCGTGCCTTGTTTCAGTATCTTTATCAGGAGAACAGGATCGAGAGGGATCCGTCTCTGGAACTGAAGCCGCCCAAGGTTGAGAAGCGGATGCCGGAGATCCTTACTGTGGATGAGGTGGACCGCCTTTTGAAACAGCCGGATCTGAATACACCGAAGGGAATCCGGGACAGTGCCATGCTGGAGCTTTTGTATGCTACAGGAATGCGTGTCAGTGAACTTTTGCGGCTGAATCTGGAGGATCTCAATCTGCGGCTTGGTTATGTAGTCTGTCACGATGAGGATAAGGAACGGGTGATCCCGATAGGAAATGTATGCAAAACAGCCATGGAGAAATATCTGAAGGAAGCCCGTGGAAAATTTGTGAAAGAAAATGAGACGGAGAGTCTTTTTACCAACTGTTCAGGAAAATCCATGAGCAGACAGGGATTCTGGAAGGTTCTGAAGGGATATGCAGAGGAAGCCGGGATCCAGCATGATATCACGCCGCATACACTGAGACATTCTTTTGCCGCACATATGCTGCAGAATGGAGCGGACGTGAAGAGTGTGCAGGAAATGCTTGGACATTCGGATATTTCCACCACACAGGTCTATCTGAATTTTGGCGTTGCGAAAATGCGAGACGTATATATGAAAGCACATCCGAGGCATTGATCTGTAAGAAATAATATAAAAAACGCGTTCAAAAAAGAACCGGCAGCTTCCAAAATGGAAGAATGCCGGTTCTTTTTTTGAACATAAAGTGTAAAAGGATCACAAATATCCGTTTCCTGAACTGCAGATCAGACAGATCTTAGCAATTTTCAGCAATCGTGTAAAGCAGCTTCTCAGACTCATCCCAACCAAGGCAGGCATCTGTGATGGATTTTCCGTAGATGTGATCTCCACCGATCTTCTGATTGCCTGGCTCGATATAGCTCTCGATCATGAGACCTTTTACCATGGAGTGAAGCTCAGGATCTACCTGACGGCTGTGAAGAACCTCACTTGCGATACGAACCTGCTGCTCGTAATGCTTGTTGGAGTTGGAGTGGTTGGTATCCACGATCACTGCCGGGTTGGCAAGGTTCTTTGCATGGTATTTGTCATAGAGAAGACGAAGATCCTCGTAATGGTAGTTCGGGATCGCTTCCCCATGCTTGTTTACTGCACCGCGAAGGATTGCGTGAGAGAGTGGGTTGCCGGTGGTCTCAACCTCCCAGCTTCTGTAAATAAAACGATGAGCGCCCTGTGCTGCAACAATGGAGTTCAGCATAACGCTGTAGTCACCACTGGTAGGGTTCTTCATACCAGCCGGAACATCCATGCCGCTGACAGTGAGTCTGTGCTGCTGATCTTCAACAGAACGTGCGCCTACAGCAACGTAGGAAAGCAGATCAGAGAGATAACGGTAGTTCTCCGGGTAAAGCATCTCATCTGCACAGGTGAAGCCACTTTCGCGGATAGCACGCATGTGCATCTTGCGGATCGCGATCAGTCCGGCAAGAAGGTTCGGTTTTTTCTCAGGATCCGGCTGATGGACCATTCCCTTGTATCCTTCACCGGTCGTACGTGGTTTGTTTGTGTAAACACGCGGGATGATAAGGACTTTATCCTCGATCTTTTCCTGAACTTTGCGAAGTCTTAAAAGATAATCGCATACGGCATCTTCGTTATCTGCAGAACATGGTCCGATGATAGCGAGGAATTTATCGGATTTTCCGGTGAAAACGTCGCGAATCTCAGCATCGCGTTTCTCCTTGAGCGCCTGAAGTTCAGCATCGAGCGGATACTGATTGCGGATTTCCTCAGGAGTTGGCAGTTTTTTTATGAATTCAAAACTCATAGTACTTTATTCCTCCATAACTATAGACATTTCGATTATTTATTATAAACGATTATTGGCCGATTGTCGATAGGGAAATTTTAGCGCTTTCACGTGTAGAAGAGTAAGCAGCAGCTCACCCAGAAAAATTCCGTAAAAATAGCCTCGGATCCCTGTTGCCGGAATTATAAAAACAACGGAGAAAATACGGATGAGAATGCCGGCAATACTGTGGATCAGACAGAGCCCCGGTTTTCCAAGTCCCTGCAGGATGCTGGTGAGCATGGTGTTTGTATAAAGAAAAGGACAGATAAAAGACAGATACCGTATGTAGGTTCCGGCAGTCTGGCTGTGAAAAAGCAATGTTCCGAGGAATGGGCCAAAAAGAAAGAATCCGCTTCCGCATAGAAATCCCAGGAACATGCACAGAAAAAAGGTCTGATCTGTGACACGGCGGATCTGCTTCTGCTCTCCCAGTGCATCAAGCTGTGCGATGGAAGGCATCAGCATCACAGCGGCGGAAGAGGTAAGTGTGGAAGGAAACAGGAGCAGGGGCAGTGCCATTCCTGTAAAGATCCCATAGATCTTCAGTGAGTCTGAGGCTGTCATGCCGGAACGCAGAAGCATCTGTGGGATCAGGACCGCTTCTATGCTGCCGAGAAGTGTCAGAAGGATCCTGTTCAGGGAAATGGGAAAAGACAGTGTGAAAAGGTCCTTTATCAGCGGAAAGATCCTGACGGGAGTCTTTTCGTGTACAGGGTGATTTCCGAAATGAAAGGAAACTACCAGCAGCGACACCAGCGAAGCGGCAGTCTCTCCGGCAAGGGAACCTCCCGCTGCGATCAATGCAGTGATCGGACGTCCTTCGGAAAGAAAGATCAGATACAGGATATAGGTAGTGCCGATCCGTGCAGACTGCTCCGAAAGCTGCACGGCTGCCGGAACAGAGGCTTTTTTCCGGGCATAATAATAGCTGTCAATGCAGGAATGAATGGCACAGAGAGGAATACTGACAGCTGTTATGCGAAGAAGACCGGCAGTCTGCGGTGTTTTCAGAATTGCGGAAGCAAAAAAATATGCGTGCTGAAAAAGCAGAAAACCGGCTGCAGCAGAAAAAAAGACAGCCATAAGTGTTCCTGTGACCAGCGAAAAACGTGCCTCCTTTTTCTCCTGAAGGGCAAGTCTGGACGCGATCAGGCGTGAAAGGGCAGACTGGATCCCTGTATAGGATAAAGCGGCCATAAGTCCCTGGAGAGGAAGAACCAGCTGATACAAACCAAGACCTTCCGCACCAATGGCATGGGAGAGGAATATTCTATAAAAGAAACCTGCGATACGGCTGATAAGGCCTGTGCAGGCAAGAATCAGGGTTCCTTTGAGAAATATTTTTTTTGACATGGATAACCTTGAGTCTTTTTTGTCAGTATATGAAGAAGTTAGTCTTGACAGAACCATATGTTTCTGATAGAGTAAACATGAAATCCGAGGAAAACACTGGGAATTGAAAAAGAGGTGAGCGGATGAAACTGTCAACAAGAGCAAAATACGGACTTAAGGCTTTGATAGACCTTGGTCTTTATAGTGAGAAAGAAGCGGTCTCGCTTCAGAGTATTGCGGGCCGTCAGAATATATCAGTCAGCTATCTGGAGCAGCTGATGGCACTTTTAAAGAAAGCGGGCCTTGTGAAGAGTGTCCGCGGCGCAGCCGGAGGATACTTCCTTGGAAGACCGGCAGAAGAGATTTCAGTGGGAGATATCCTTCGTGTCCTGGAGGGTGGCCTGGAGGCTGCAACATGTCCGGGAACAGAAGGTGACGGTGGCTGCCAGGGTTCTGATCTCTGCGTGGCTAAATTAGTGTGGAAGAGGATCAACGACAGTATCACAGATGCAGTGGATACACTGATGCTCAGTGAGCTGATCGAAGAAAGCCGGAGAATACACGAAAAATAATTATCCTGAACAGGAGGAAAAGAAAATGGGAAAAATGATATATCTGGACAATGCGGCTACCACAAAGACCGCACCGGAAGTTGTGGAGGCTATGCTGCCGTATTTTACAGAGTTTTATGGAAATGCTTCAACCGTTTATGATTTTGCGGCAAACAGCAAGGCTGCCATCGCAAAGGCAAGACAGCAGATCGCAGATGTGATCGGAGCCAAAAAAGAGGAGATCTATTTTACTGCAGGTGGTTCCGAGTCTGATAACTGGGCTCTGAAAGCGACCTTTGAGGCATATAAAAATAAAGGAAACCATATCATCACAACAAAGATCGAGCATCATGCCATCCTTCATACCTGCGAGTACCTTGAAAAAGAGCGTGGTGCCAAGGTCACATACCTGGATGTAGATGAGAATGGTTTCATTGACCTGGATGAGCTTCAGAAAGCCATCACACCGGAGACCATCCTGATCTCTGTTATGGCTGCAAACAATGAGATTGGTACTCTTGAGCCGCTGAAAGAGATCGGACAGATCGCACATGAGCATGGAATCCTGTTCCATACAGATGCTGTTCAGGCATTCGGCCAGATCCCGATCAATGTAGATGAGTTCAATATCGATATGCTCAGCTCCAGCGGACATAAGATCAACGGACCGAAGGGAATCGGCTTCCTCTATATCCGTAAGGGCGTTAAGATCCGCTCCTTCGTACATGGCGGAGCACAGGAGAGAAAACGTCGTGCAGGTACAGAGAACGTTCCTGGTATCGTAGGATACGGTCTTGCAGCAGAGCGTGCAAACAAGTCCATGAAAGAGCGTACTGCAAAAGAAATCGAGATCAGAGATCATATGATCAGCAGGATCCTCACAGAGATCCCGTACGTACGTCTCAATGGAGATAAAGTAAAACGTCTTCCGAACAACGTAAATGTAAGCATCCAGTTCATCGAGGGAGAGTCACTTCTTCTGATGCTTGATAATTTCGGAATCTGTGCATCCAGCGGTTCCGCATGTACATCCGGTTCTCTGGATCCGTCACACGTTCTGTTAGCTATCGGTCTTCCTCATGAGATCGCACACGGATCTCTCCGTATGACCTTAAGCGAGGAGACGACAATGGAGGATGTTGATTTTGTAGTAGATAAGCTGAAAGATATTACTGCAAACTTAAGAAGCATGTCTCCATTATATGAAGATTTTATTAAAAAGCAGAAAAAATAATAAAAATACTTGCCAGGAGGAAAAAATAATGTATAGTGAAAAAGTAATGGATCATTTTCAGCATCCACGTAATGTCGGTGAAATCGAGAACGCAAGTGGCGTGGGTACTGTAGGAAATGCAAAATGCGGTGATATTATGAGAATATTCCTTGATATCGATGACGAAACTCATATTATCAAAGACTGCAAATTTAAAACATTTGGATGCGGTGCAGCAGTTGCAACAAGCAGTATGGCAACAGAACTTGTAATGGGCAAGACCATTGAGGAAGCTATGGAAGTAACCAACAAGGCCGTTATGGAGGCTCTGGACGGACTTCCGCCGGTAAAGATCCACTGTTCCCTGCTTGCTGAGGAAGCAATTCATGCAGCTCTCTGGGATTATGCAGAGAAACATCACATTAAGATCGAGGGTCTTTCCAAACCGAAGTCTGATATCCACGAGGGTGAAGAGGATACAGAAGAGGAGTATTGATTCCTTTTATTTACGATCATAACCGGGGCATGAGCAAGCTTCAGTTGAACAGAACCGTAAGCCATTGAAAGGACAGGTAAGTAAGAAGCATGACAGGACTTACGAACGAAGAAGTTCAGGAAAGAATTGCGCAGGGCCAGGTAAATAATAACGAAAACCCCAACACCAGGACATATAAGCAGATCATTCTGGAGAATACGTTGACATTCTTCAATTTTCTGAACCTGGTGCTGCTGGTTCTCGTACTGCTGGTTGGTTCCTACAAAAACTCCATGTTTGTAGGAATCATTTTTATTAATACCGTGATCGGGATCATTCAGGAGGTCCGTGCTAAGAAGACGATTGACAAGCTGGCCATCCTGACAGAATCCAAGACGGTTGTTCTGCGTGAAGGAAAAAAATGGAAAATTTCTACAGAGAAGCTGGTTGTCGATGATCTGATATTCCTGAAGGCCGGAGAACAGGTTCCGGCAGATGCGAAGATCCTGGAGGGAAGCCTTGAGGTCAATGAATCCCTGCTTACCGGTGAGGCAGACAATCTTCCGAAGAATCCGGGAGATGAGCTTTTTTCCGGAAGCTTTGTGACGGCGGGACAGGCCTGCTGCCAGATCATCCATGTGGGAAGTGACAACTATGCGTCAAGGATCACCAGCGAGGCAAAGGAATTCAAGCGCCATAATTCAGAGCTTAGAAATTCCCTGAATGCCATTCTGAAGGTGATCAGTATCATTATCGTACCAATGGGTGCGCTGCTTTTTTATAAACAGTATTATTTTGTGGGAGACAATATCCGGGATTCTGTTGTCAATATGGTTGCAGCGGTCCTGGGAATGATCCCGGAGGGACTGGTCCTTCTTACCAGTGTGGCACTGACTCTGGGTGCGCTGAAGCTGGCCCAGAAGAAGACGCTGGTGCAGGAGCTGTACTGTATAGAAACTCTTGCACGCGTGGATACGCTCTGCCTGGATAAGACAGGAACTATCACAGAGGGTACCATGTGTGTGGAGGCGGTGGAGAGCTATCCGCCGGTGTATGATGAGATTTCAGAGACAATATCCGGGAAAGATCCTGAATCCGGCGAAGGTGACAGCAATGGAACTGAGAGTTCTGCGACTTCTACAGTTTCAGCAACAGATGCGATCGCAAAGGAGGATGGAAGTGCGAATCTCGTATTACAGGAAAAGTCAGAAGCTGACCCGGAGAAACATAGTCAGGAAGATCCGGAGAAGACCCGGGAGATCGAGCATATCATGGGAAATCTGCTTTCTGTGCTGAAGGATCAGAATGCCACTGCCGATGCACTCAGGGCAAGATTTAAAGTATCTCAGGATATGAAGCTGGATCATGTGATCCCGTTTTCTTCTGACAGGAAGTACAGCGGAGCTGCATTTACAGATACAGGTACTTATCTGATGGGGGCAGCGCAGTTTCTTTTTCCGGAAGGGAACCCGGAGCTGATGGAGTATTGTGGCAGATTTGCAGAGGAAGGTCTTCGTGTGCTGGTTCTTGCCCATAGTGTAAATGTGAGTGAGGGAGCGGAGCTTCCGGAGGGACTGGAACCTGTCGGACTTTTGCTTATTACAGATGTGATTCGTGCAGAGGCACCGGATACGCTGGCATATTTCGAAAGTCAGGGTGTTGATCTGAAAGTGATCTCCGGTGATGATCCGGTGACGGTTTCTGCAATTGCCAGACGTGCAGGCCTTAAAAATGCAGAGCATTATATCGATGCGACAACGATCACAACTCAGGAACAGATGGACGAGGCAGTTGCAGAATATAGTGTGTTCGGGCGTGTAACACCTCAGCAGAAACAGTCAATGGTGAAGTCTTTGCAGGCTCAGAAGCATACGGTTGCCATGACCGGTGATGGTGTCAATGATGTTCTGGCGCTTAAAGAGGCGGACTGCAGTATTGCCATGGCTGAGGGCAGCGATGCTGCCAAGAATATTGCCAATGTGGTATTGCTGGATTCTAATTTTGCAGCAATGCCAGAAATTGTGAATCAGGGACGCCGGGTTGTAAATAATATCCGTACTGCGGCATCTATGTTTCTGATCAAAACGATTTTTTCCGTGCTGCTGTCACTGATCACGATCTTCTTCGGGGATTCCTATCCCTTTGAGCCGATCCAGATGTCTCTGATCAGTGCCTGCGCTGTTGGTATTCCTACATTCCTTCTGGCACAGGAGAATAATTATGAGAAGATCGACCATACATTTTTGCGTCATGTATTTATGAATGCATTTCCGGCTGCTGTGACCATCACGGGCTGTGTGTTCAGTGTGATGCTGGTATGCCAGAATGTATACCATTCCAATGCTATGCTGAATACAGCCTGTGTGCTTGTAACAGGATGGAATTATATGGCGGCACTTAAGACAGTTTACGCACCTCTGAATAAGTATCGAAAGGTGATCATTTACAGTATGCAGGTGATCTTTTTCGGTGCGGCGGTGGTTCTGCAGAATCTTCTGACACTGGGATCGCTGGAATTCGGAATGATCATTCTGGTGTTCCTTCTGATGACATTTTCTCCGATCCTGATCGATGTGATCACGGCCTGGCTCAGAAATATTTACAGCCGTTCGCTGGATAGTGGGGAACAGGGGAAATTTGCTGCATTTATTGATAAGCTGAGAAAATAATAATATGAGAAATAAAAAAGGACACTGCCCGTTGAAAATGGCAGTGTCCTTTTTTGCAAATAAACTGTGAAGCAGTTATCCAGTTATCCGGTGCAGAGCTGTGTAGAGAATGCAGAGTGTGGATATCCGCCTGACAAAGCTATTATTTCGTGTGCATAAGCCAGATAAATCCGAAGGCCGGGATCTCTACAGCCTGTGCGTCTCTCTGAACTCCTGTGAGAAGATCTGTGTAGGTACCGTCCTGTTCGTTGATCCAGGCTACATTATCCTGGTCGCTGAAGTTGTAGATGCAGATCAGCTTTTCTTCAGAAGTTTCTCTTACCAGGGCAAGGAGAGCTTTTTCCCAGGTTTCCAGTGTATGTGCAGAAACTTCAGGTGCAAATACCGGATGGCTGGCACGGATGGATTCCAGCTGCTCAAGGCTGTTGAAAATGCGTCCCTGGATCGTTTCGGCATCGGCTCTGTTCCGGGCAAGTGCCCAGTTGAAACGTCCGTTGTGGAGCCAGCGGGGATCAGCTGCTTTGGAAATGTCGGCTTTATAGGTGTAGTCATTCAGCTGTCCGACCTCGTCACCGCTTCGAAGTACCGGAATTCCGGGGAGGGAAAGAAGCAATGCATGAAGTGCTACGTCATAGCGGATTCCCCGGCTGACACCCTCCATATTTCCTTCATAATCAAAACGCTCGATTCCTGCAAGAGATGCGGTTGTTCCGCAGAGCTCAGATTTCTCGGTTTCCGGATTTACATAAATTTCACCCCGGGCAAAGGAATCAGGGAAAATACCTGCCAGGAATTCATTCAGATAATCTCTGTGAGGCCCTTCTGTGATAAAGCTTCCTTTCAGGAAATCATAGTCCAGATTCCAGCGTACCGTGTTGCGGTTACGGAGGTAATTCTGGAATACCGGTGCCTGCGGAAGGTCTGCAGCTCTGTCGATTCCCCGGCGGAGAAGGGCAGTGTCCTTTGTAGCAACGGTATGCCAGAGATCGGACATCAGCTGGGTGCTGTTTACAATGTGAAGTTCCGGCATATCGGAAGTTCCGCCGAATGCAGCAGCCTCTGCAGGTGGGCGGTCTGTTTCGCCAAGGAGAAGAATTCCGGGGCATACGATCTCACACACCATTCGGGTCATACGCAGCAGAGAGTGAAGCTTCCAGAGATTTTCTTCCGGCATCATCGGAAGGATACCAAGGCTGAATACAGAAGCACCTTCATTTGCAAGCTCCAGGATCTGAAGAAGCATTGCATTGAAATAAGCCGGAGTCTGGAGCACACATGGCGCACCGGACTGTGGGTCATCCACAGAAAGACTTAACGGGATCTCAAGAGCCAGGCGGATACCTGCTTTCCTACAGTTAGCTGCAAGTGTGTACAGATCTTCGGAAGTTCCGATCTCCGGGATAATGCGAAGAGAGCAGTTGGAGGTTGCCTGGAAAAGATCTGTCAGGTACAGAGTGTCTGCTTTGCATTCACTGATATAGTCCAGCTTATCGGACAGCCCGGAAAGAGTATCTGCGAAGTCAGCAGGATTTACAGCCATTCCGGTGAAAGTAGTCTTACGGAACCAGTCAGGATCTGCAGCGCAGTTCTGGTCGGCTTCCTTCATGGAAAGAGAACGCTCACGGTAGATTTCTTTCATCTTTTTTGTGAGGCTTGAGAATGTGCCGGCAACTTCCGGGTGATCGCGGAACAGCTCGCAGTAAAGCCATTTCAGATCATTGTAGTAGTGTTTCAGACGTTTCTCGTAGAGGGCATCGTAAGCTGTGTCCTCCTTGGAAGTTTCGACTTTCAGAGGCTCGGTCTTGGAAGTCTCGACCTTGATCGGCTCGGTCTTGGAAGTCTCGACTTTGATCGGCTCAGTCTTGGAAGTCTCAACCTTGATCGGCTCAGTCTTGGAAGTCTCGACCTTGATCGGTTCGGTCTTGGAAGTCTCAACCTTGATCGGCTCGGTCTTGGAAGTCTCGACCTTGATCGGCTCGGTCTTGGAAGTCTCGACCTTGATCGGTTCGGTCTTGGAAGTCTCGACTTTGATCGGTTCAGTTTTGGAAGTTTCGACTTTAAGCGTTTCCTTCTTTACGGTTTCAAGTTTTTTCACTTCGGCTTTAGCATTTTCAACAGATTTGGCAGCACTGGAACTGGTGCCGGTAGCAGAGGTATTTTTTTTCAGTTGCTTTTCTTTTTTTGCCTGCATGGCAGCTTTCTTTTTCTGGAGTCTTTTTGTTGACATATAGAATTCCTCCTTAGATAAAATGATATTTTCGGTATAAAAATGTAAACTCTCTCACTGGAGAGAGAAACAGAGCTACAGCTTATGAAAAACAGGACGGCGGTTTTTAAATACAGCATAATAGGAAAAACCACATTCACGGAGAACATCAGCCGCCTTGTCAAAAGCATAGCCGATTTTATCCGGAGTATGGGCATCTGCACCGATGGTGATGATCTCACCGCCAAGCTCACGGTAACGTCGGATAATATTGACACAGGGATTCGGTTCACCAAGCCCGTAGTGATAACCGCCTGTGTTCAGCTCGATTCCCACATTTTTGCGGATCAATGTCCGCAGGATCTCGTCCAGGATCTCCTTATATCGTCCGTAAGAATACTGACGGTTCTGATTTGGACCATAACGTACTACATAGTCGATATGTCCGTACACATCCATCTCGTCAAAAGCAGCGATATTTTCCAGGATGGATTCAAAATATTCCATGTAGCATGCGGATTCCTTACGGCCCTCAAAATAAGAAGGATAATAAGGATCGTATCCGTGCACCACATGGGAGGAACCAATAACGAAATCAAAGGGAACTTCTTTCAGAAGATCGGAAAAAGATTCTGCAAGCTGAGGCTGAAGTCCAAGCTCGATCCCGAAGTTAACCTGGATCTGGTCTTTAAAAGCATCCGCAAGATTCTCAAGTTTCTGGCGGTATGCAGGGATGTTCAGGGAAAAATCAAGATTTTCCGGAGTATCGGGATAATCCGGATCAAAATGTTCAGTAAAACAGATTCCCGTGAGACCCTGGTCTGCGGCAGTCTGGATCATTTCTTCCATCGGTGTATCGGAATCTGCGGAAAAAGAGGAGTGCATATGGCAGTCCCATAAAATTTTCTGGTCCATTTTGTACCTCCATATTCAAGCCTTTATATTCTGTGACAATGATCGTATCTGCCTGTTATGAATCCGGGAAAGTCAAACTCCCAGCGGGAATATAGATATCCGTTTTGGGAATCAGCAGGACAGAACTTTCTATCAGAGAATTATAGCACATTTTTCAGAAATTTTCTTAATATTTATTTTAATGTTCTTTTTTATAAATAGCTCTTGAATTTTTGTTTGGAATTAGGTACAATATGAAACAGGTTGATGTTTCTTTAACAAAGGAACGATTTAAATCACCATTCAATTCATAGGAGGAATTTATCATGGCAGTAAAAGTTGCAATTAATGGTTTTGGACGTATCGGTCGTCTTGCATTCCGTCAGATGTTTGGAGCAGAAGGATTTGAGATCGTAGCAATCAACGATCTTACATCTCCTAAGATGCTTGCTCACTTATTAAAATATGATTCTACACAGGGAAGATATGCTCTTGCTGATAAAGTAACAGCAGGCGAGGATTCCATCACAGTAGACGGAAAAGAGATCAAAATCTATGCTAAGGCTAACGCTGCAGAGCTTCCATGGGGAGAGATCGGTGTAGACGTAGTTCTTGAGTGCACAGGTTTCTACACATCCAAAGACAAAGCTCAGGCTCATATCGATGCAGGTGCTAAGCACGTAGTTATTTCCGCTCCGGCTGGAAACGACCTTAAGACAATCGTTTACAACGTAAACCATCAGGGTCTTACAAACGAGGACAAGATCATCTCCGCAGCTTCCTGTACAACAAACTGCCTTGCACCAATGGCTAAGGCTCTTAACGATCTTGCACCGATCAAATCCGGTATCATGTGCACAATCCACGCTTACACAGGCGATCAGATGACACTTGACGGACCGCAGAGAAAAGGCGATCTGAGAAGATCCCGTGCAGCTGCAGTTAACATCGTTCCGAACAGCACAGGTGCTGCTAAAGCTATCGGACTTGTTATCCCAGAGCTTAACGGCAAACTTATCGGTTCTGCACAGCGTGTACCTACCCCAACAGGTTCTACAACAATCCTTACAGCAGTAGTTGAAGGAAACGTTACTAAAGAGCAGATCAACGCAGCTATGAAAGCAGCTTCCAATGAGTCCTTCGGATACAACGAGGATGAGATCGTATCCAGCGATATCGTTGGTATGAGATTTGGTTCCCTCTTCGATGCTACTCAGACAATGGTACTTCCACTTGAGAATGGCACAACAGAGGTTCAGGTAGTTTCCTGGTATGACAACGAGAACTCCTACACAAGCCAGATGGTTCGTACAATCAAGCACTTCGGAAAACTTCTGAACGCTTAATTTTCTGCGAACGGGTGTAGAAGAATAGACTCAGAAAGGGTCCGGTCTGAAGAGGACCGGGCCCTTTTTTTCCAAAAGATCAAACAAAAAAATGTCTGAGGAAATGACTGTTAACAGAGCGGACAACAATACCGCTCGCCCTTATTCATCTGCTTTTGCAGAAATAAAAGTTAAGGAGATATAGAGATGCTGAACAAAAAAAGTGTTGACGATATCAATGTAAAAGGACAGAAAGTACTTGTAAGATGCGACTTCAATGTTCCGCTTCAGGATGGAAAGATCACAGATGAGAACCGTCTTGTAGCTGCTCTTCCTACAATCAAGAAACTGATCGCAGACGGCGGAAAGGTTATCCTTTGCTCCCACCTTGGAAAACCGAAGGGAGAGCCGAAACCGGAGCTTTCTCTTGCACCTGTAGCAGTTCGTCTTTCTGAGCTTCTTGGCCAGGAAGTAAAATTTGCAGCAGATCCTGAGGTAGTAGGACCGAACGCAAAAGCTGCTGTAGCAGAGATGAAAGATGGCGATGTAGTTCTTCTTGAGAACACACGTTATCGTGCAGAAGAGACAAAGAACGAAGACAAGTTCAGCGAAGATCTTGCTTCCCTCTGTGATGTATTTGTAAATGATGCATTCGGAACTGCTCACAGAGCTCACTGCTCTAACGTAGGTGTTACCAAATATGTAAAAACAGCAGTTGTAGGATATCTGATGCAGAAAGAGATCGATTTCCTTGGAAACGCTGTAAACAATCCGGAGAGACCATTCGTAGCAATTCTTGGCGGTGCTAAGGTTTCCAGCAAGATCTCTGTAATCAACAACCTTCTTGACAAGGTAGATACACTGATCATCGGTGGTGGTATGTCCTATACGTTCTCCAAGGCTATGGGCGGACATATCGGAACATCCCTCTGCGAGGATGATTACCTTCAGTATGCTCTTGACATGATGAAGAAAGCAGAGGAGAAGGGCGTGAAGCTTCTTCTTCCTGTAGATAACAGAATCGGTGATAACTTCTCCAACGACTGCAACATCCAGGTTGTAAAACGTGGTGAGATTCCGGACGGATGGGAAGGAATGGATATCGGACCGGAGACTGAGAAGCTTTTTGCAGACGCTGTAAAAGATGCCAAGACTGTTGTATGGAACGGACCGATGGGATGCTTCGAGATGCCGAACTTCGCTCATGGTACAGAAGCAGTTGCCAAAGCTCTTGCTGAGACAGATGCAACAACGATCATCGGTGGCGGTGATTCTGCAGCAGCTGTAAATATCCTCGGATATGGCGACAAGATGACACACATCTCCACAGGCGGCGGTGCTTCTCTTGAGTTCCTTGAGGGAAAAGAGCTTCCGGGTGTAGCAGCAGCTAACGATAAAGACTGATAAAAAATAAAGTGTTCCAAGAACACAAAAAAGGAGATAAAAACAATGGCAAGAAAGAAAATTATTGCTGGAAACTGGAAAATGAACATGACACCAAGCGAGGCTGTAAAGCTTGTTGAGACTTTAAAACCGCTTGTTGTTAACGATGAAGTTGACGTAGTATTCTGCGTACCGGCTATCGACATCATCCCTGTTGTTGAGGCAGCTAAAGGTTCTAACATCCAGGTTGGTGCTGAGAACATGTACTTCGAGGAGAAAGGCGCTTACACAGGTGAGATCGCTCCGGCTATGCTCGTAGATGCAGGCGTTAAGTACGTTGTACTTGGACACTCCGAGAGAAGAGAGTACTTCGGTGAGACAAACGAGGACGTTAACAAAAAAATGCTCAAAGCTTTCGAGCATGGCATCACACCGATCATGTGCTGTGGTGAGACACTTACTCAGAGAGAGCAGGGCGTAACAATGGACTTCATCCGTCAGCAGGTTAAGGTTGGATTCCAGGGTGTTACAGCTGATCAGGCTAAGACAGCAGTTATCGCTTACGAGCCGATCTGGGCTATCGGAACAGGTAAGACAGCTACAACAGAGCAGGCTCAGGAGGTTTGCGCTGATATCCGTAAATGCATCGCTGAGATCTATGATGACGCTACAGCAGCAGAGATCCGTATCCAGTACGGCGGATCTGTAAACGCTGCAACAGCTCCTGACTTATTCGCTCAGGCTGACATCGACGGCGGTCTTGTAGGCGGCGCTTCCCTGAAACCAGATTTCGGAAAGATCGTAAACTACAAATAAGATTCACTTAAAAAGGGGCTTCGGCCCCTTTTTTTATATCTTTTTATAAAAAAACCAGAAAAACTCTCCCTGACACGGATAGCACAGCTAACAAAAAAGCTGCATCTGATCACAGTCAGAGAGAGTTTTTCTTATCTTCAGAGTAAGGATTGTTTTTCTCTGAAGCTTTTTCTGTATGTTCGTTCCTTTCGTCAGGCTCGGGAACGTGTTCCACAATGTCCTCGATCTCGCAGTGGAGAATGGAACACAGCCTGTCTATGGTATAAATTTCAACATTTTTATTTTTTCGAAGTCTGTCCAGAAGTGAACGGGTGATCTGGTAATGTTCATAAAGATCATACTGAGTGATTCCACGCTCCTTCATCGTGACCCAAAATCTGTCATATTTTATCATATATATATCCTGTCCGATTCATCCTTGAATTAATCTTATTATGAAGGTAAAATTGGAATCACAACAGTGTCCTTATATAGACACTACAGAAAGGAGAAGCAATGAGGAAGTTTTTTAAAATCTTAATTTCAGTGGTGATCACACTGTATTTTTCAGCTACCATGTTCTACTGCTTTGTGGCAGGAACACCGGATGACGGAAAAGGGGCAGTGATCTATATGATGTCAGCAGCAGGCCTGTCGATACTGTTTCCGGCTTTTACCTGCGGCTGCATTCATTACATCCTTTATCTCAGAAAAAAAATGGATGAAAGGAGCAAATGATCAGGATTTATGGTATGATAACAATAAATATCTGGCAGGGTATGTCGTTTCAGAAAACGGTTATCTGATAACGGCAGAAACGCATCAGATGGCTGTGCTGTGATGCAGCCGTTACGTATTATAATAGAAAGAAAGCCTGCAGCTGTGCGTAAGACGCTTATATGATCATTTGCGGAGGATTTTATGGGGAATATTCTGGATTATCTTGACTGGAGAGGAGATCTTACCTTTGAGCAGTCACCCTTTAATGAAGTTGACAATCTGATACTGGCGTGTTTTTCCTATCTTGATCTGGATGAGAGGGCAGAAGTAAAAAACGGAAATACTCTTTCTGTAGAAGAACTCTTTGCGGCTTTTTCCAGACGGGAAATGAAGAAGGATCTGAAAGCAGAAAGCGCCTTTCTGCAGAATACACCGATGCTCCTTGAAAAAATGGCCTGTGCGGAGAGATTCCGGAAATGTACAGTAGGGGGCTTTGTCAATGAAATCCTTTCCAGTCAGGCTCAGCAGTTTGCGGCAGTGACTATAGGACTGGATGATGGAACCACATATATTTCCTTTCGGGGAACCGATGATACCATTGTGGGATGGAAGGAGGATTTTAACTTAAGCAACGGAGTTGTTCCTTCGCACAGAAAGGCGTTGGGATATCTGGAAACGCATGGAACTTATATACAGTCCATGCTGCGGATCGGCGGTCATTCCAAAGGAGGAAATCTGGCTATGTATGCAGCGATGCAGTGCAGTGACATCCTGCAGGAAAAGCTTCTTTCTGTCTATGATAATGATGGCCCGGGTTTCCCGGAAGGATTTTTCAGTCCCGGAAGAGTGGAAAGGGTTTTGCCAAAAGTCACTCGTATCATTCCCGAGGCATCTGTGATCGGTATGCTGCTCAGCCACCAGAAAGATCCGCGGATCGTAGCCAGTACACAGAAGGGGATCCTGCAGCATGATGCTTTTACCTGGGAGGTAATGGGGCCATCCTTTATAGAGAAAGAAAGTTTGACAAGAAGAGCTGCGGCGTCAGATCGAAGTCTTCATAAATGGATCGACCATATGGATGAAAAACAGAGAGAGCATCTCATCGGGGAACTCTTTTCTGTGTTGGAAGCAACCGGAGCAGATACCATTTCCCAAATCCAGGAAGGTGGTCTGAAAAGTCTGGCTGCCATGGTGCGCCAGCTGGATAAACTGGATCCACAGTCAAAAGCTATGGTGCAGGAACTGATCACCGGACTTTTTGGCAGCTGGCTGGAATTACTTCCTCTGCCGGAACTTGACAAAAAGCGTTTTCTGCCATAACATAGGAGTTACTCTGATAAAAATTGGAAAAAACGGAAAGGGGACATCAGAAAATGAGCGAAAAAGTCGTAAATGCGGCCCTTCTTGGTCTCGGAACAGTAGGAACCGGTGTATATAAAGTGATCAAAAGCCAGGAGCAGGAAATGACAGCCAAGCTTGGATGCCAGGTAAAGATCACAAAGATCCTGGTGCGTAACCTAGAGAAAGCGTCCGGGAAGGTAGACGATCCTTCTGTTCTTACAACAGACTGGGCAGATATTGAGGGAGATCCTTCCATTGATATTGTGATCGAGCTGATCGGCGGGATCGAGCCGGCACGTACTTATATCCTTGCAGCACTGAAAGTCGGCAAGAACGTTGTAACTGCAAACAAGGATCTGATCGCAGTCCACGGAAAAGAGATCCTGGAAACTGCCAGGGCAGCGCAGAAGGATTTTCTGTTTGAGGCAGCAGTTGCCGGAGGAATCCCGATCATCAGCCCGTTGAAGAACAGTCTTGAGGCCAACCATGTAACGGAAGTTATGGGAATCGTAAACGGAACTACGAACTTTATCCTTACCAAGATGTCCCAGGAGGGAATGGAATTTTCAGATGCTCTTGCTCTTGCTACAGAACTTGGATATGCAGAGGCAGATCCTACTGCAGATATCGAGGGAATTGATGCTGGAAGAAAGGTTGCCATCCTTGCATCAGTTGCCTTTAATTCCAGAGTTACCCTTGATAATGTTCATATAGAAGGAATCACAAAGATCACGGCAAAGGATATCCGTTACGCAAAAGAAATGGGTTGCGAGATCAAGCTTCTGGGTGTTGCACGCTGTCAGGAGGACGGCGTTGAGGCCTATGTCTGCCCGATGCTGATC
The DNA here is from genome assembly GCF_039062885.1 of Blautia sp. 2227st1_G12_2227SCRN_220401. NCBI lineage: Bacteria > Bacillati > Bacillota > Clostridia > Lachnospirales > Lachnospiraceae > Blautia > Blautia sp. 2227st1_G12_2227SCRN_220401. The sequence goes on from NZ_JBCLNI010000002.1 coordinate 51,958, forward strand.
CCGGCAGAGCATCCCCTTGCATCCGTCAATGATTCTTATAATGCGGTTTTTGTACACGGAGATGCAGTAGGAGATACCATGTTCTACGGACGTGGAGCAGGTGAGCTTCCTACAGCAAGTGCGGTTGCCGGTGATGTATTTGAGGTAGTCCGTAATATGAAGGCAGATTGCTGCGGAAGAGTAGGCTGCACCTGCTATAAGACACTTCCGGTAAAAGATATGGCAGATACCCATAACCGTTATTTCCTCCGCCTGCAGGTAGAGGACCGCTGCGGTGTGCTGGCTGAAATCCTGGAGCATTTTGCAAAATATCAGGCAAGCGTGGCACAGATCATGCAGAAAGAAAGCAAGAGACCGGATACCGCAGAGGTTGTTGTGATCACCAAACTTGTAAGCGAGGGCGCTTTCTTTAAGGTTAAGGAAGAACTGGAAAACAGCGCATCTGTAAGAAAGATTTCTTCTATGATCCGTGTATACCAGAAATAATATCTTTCGCGTAAATTTACAGATCAGCCGTATCAGTTGTCAGGAAATTGAAAACAGACAAATTTTTGTCAAAGAAAACGTTGCAAAATTTCTGGATTTTGGTACTATATAAAATGGAAAACAAAAGAATCCTGAATGGTACAGAGGGTTTCAGAATCAGTGAAGAGCTGTGCCGGACAGATTTTCGATCAAAGATAAGAAGGGGAAAATTATGAGCAAAAAACCAACAGTTTTAATGATCCTTGATGGATACGGACTCAATGACAGACATGACGGAAATGCTGTATATGAGGCAAAAACACCGGTTATGGACGGACTCATGAAAGATTATCCGTTTGTAAAAGGCAATGCCAGCGGTCTTGCGGTAGGTCTTCCGGACGGACAGATGGGTAACTCCGAGGTTGGTCATATGAACATGGGCGCAGGCCGTATCGTATACCAGGAGCTTACAAGGATCACAAAAGAGATCCAGGACGGCGATTTCTTCAAGAATGAGGCACTTCTTTCTGCTATGAAGAATGCAAAAGACAACGATTCCGCGATTCATTTTATGGGACTTCTTTCTGACGGTGGCGTACACAGCCACAATACACATCTCTACGGACTTCTTGAGATGGCAAAGAGAGAGGGACTCAAGAAAGTTTACGTACACTGCTTCCTGGATGGACGTGACACACCGCCTGCATCCGGTAAAGAGTTTGTAGAGCAGCTGGAAGCTAAAATGAAAGAGATCGGCGTTGGTGAGATCGGTGTGATCTCCGGACGTTATTATGCAATGGATCGTGATAACCGCTGGGATCGTGTTGAGCTTGCATATAAAGCTCTTACACAGGGCGAAGGCGTAAAGGGAACAGATGCTGCAGCAGCAGTTCAGGCTTCCTATGATGATGACAAGACAGATGAATTTGTGCTTCCGACTGTTATCGAGAAGGACGGCAAACCGGTTGCAACTATTTCCGATAAGGATTCCGTTGTATTCTTCAACTTCCGTCCGGACCGTGCAAGAGAGATCACAAGAGCTTTCTGTGATGACGATTTTAAGGGCTTTGAGAGAGCAAAGAGACTGGATACCACATTCGTATGCTTCACAGAGTATGATGATACCATCCAGAACAAGCTGGTAGCATTCCACAAGGTTCTTCTTCACAATACCTTCGGTGAGTACCTTGCAGCTCACGATATGACACAGGCACGTATCGCCGAGACAGAGAAATATGCACATGTTACATTCTTCTTCAACGGTGGTGTTGAGGAACCAAACAAAGGAGAGGACAGAATCCTTGTAAAATCCCCGAAGGTTCCGACCTACGATATGCAGCCGGAGATGAGTGCACCGGAGGTTTGCGAGAAGCTTGTAGAGGCGATCAAATCTGACAAATATGATGTGATCATCATCAACTTTGCGAACCCGGATATGGTTGGCCATACAGGTGTTGAGGCAGCTGCGATCAAGGCTGTTGAGACTGTTGATGCGTGTGTTGGTAAGGCTGTAGAGGCAATCAAAGAGGTTGACGGACAGCTCTTTATCTGCGCTGACCATGGTAACGCAGAGCAGCTTGTAAATTATGAAACAGGTGAGCCATGGACAGCTCATACAACTAACCCGGTACCGTTTATCCTTGTAAACGCAGATCCGAAATACACACTTCGTGAGAACGGATGTCTTGCAGATATCGTTCCGACTCTGATCCAGCTTATGGGTATGGAGCAGCCGAAGGAAATGACAGGAGAGTCTCTTCTTGTTGAGAAATAAATAAGCTTCACGGAATCCCGGCAGATTTTTACGGATCTGCCGGGATTTTTTCATCCGATTGTTTCTGTTTCCACACATGAAAAAAATTTTCAAAATCATCTTGTAAAATCATTCCATTTCAACTATAATCCCTCTGATACATAAAAACAGGTAACTTTTGAGCAACTGTAAAGTTACAGAAAGAATAATAAAAAGAATAACAAAAAGCAGCACAAAGTTTATGAACGATCAAATTAAATGGGGGGAAAAAAGATTTCATGAAAACAGACATGACACAGGGAAAACCGGTAAAAGTGCTCCTGGGATTTACGATCCCGGTATTTATTGGTAATGTATTTCAGCAGTTCTACAATATGGTAGATGCGGTGGTTGTAGGAAAATTTGTAGGAACAAAGGCACTGGCGGCAGTTGGCTCAACAGGAACTATCATCTTTTTGATCATAGGCTTTCTTCTGGGACTTACTGCCGGTTTTACCGTACTGACTGCACAGAAGTACGGTGCGGGAAAAATGGATGAGATGCGTCAGACCGTGGGAAATGCACTGATCCTGACAGCGCTGGTCTCGGCAGTGATGACAGCAGTCAGCATGACAGGTATGCATGCACTTCTGAAATTTATGCATACGCCGGATGATATTTTCAAGGATGCATATGCTTACGTTATGATCATCTGCGGAGGGATTTTTGCCCAGGCATTATATAATATCCTGGCCAGTATCCTCCGTGCACTGGGAAACAGTAAGGTACCACTGTATTTTCTGATCTTATCTGCAATGCTGAATATTGTGCTTGACCTTGTATTTATCATCGTGTTTAAGCTGGGAGCACCTGGAGCAGCCTGGGCTACCATTATTTCCCAGGGAGTTTCAGGAGTCTTATGTCTGGTATATATCTGGAAGTTTGTGCCGGAGCTCCGTATGAAAAAAGAAGACTGGTATTTTAGACGTAACCTCGCAGCCAAGCAGATCGGTGTGGGAATCCCAATGGGACTGCAGTATTCCATTACGGCGATCGGAACCATGATGGTACAGTCAGCCTTAAATATGCTTGGCTCTTATGCGGTGGCGGCGTTTACAGCAGGAAGTAAGATCGAGCAGATCTTCACCCAGGCATATGTGGCACAGGGAACTGCCAGCGCTACCTACAATGCACAGAATATCGGAGCCGGAAAGCTTGAGAGAGTGCGGGAAGGCTTCCGGGCTTCGCATTTTATAGGAATTGTATATTCTGTTGTTGTTGGCAGTTTTCTGTTCTTTGCGGGAAAATATTTCGCATATCTGTTTATCTCAGATAACATTGAAGAAGTGCTTCCTATGGTAGCAATCTATGTAAAATGTGTGGCACTGTTTTTTATTCCTCTGTATTTTGTCAATGTACTGCGAAACGGGATCCAGGGAATGGGATATGGTCTTCTTCCTATGATGGCCGGTGTAGCTGAGCTTGCAGGAAGAGGGATCACCGCTACCATTGCAGCCGGAAAAAGTAGCTATATCGGTACCTGTCTTGCAAGTCCGGTGGCCTGGATCTTTGCGTCAGTGCTCCTTTGGGTAATGTACGTCTATGTTATGAAAGATATGGCGCGGAAGCTGTACGGTACAAATAAGTTATAAAAAAACCGTGAAATGAGATGCAATTTCCGGAAAGTATGATATAATGAAAAAGCTGGTGAGTAAGACCAGAAAGTATCAATGGAAAGATGCCTTTTTTGAAGGCACATGAACATAGAGGTGAATAAATATGAGCAACGATGAAAAGAGGGATATCGAGGACAGGATCAATGATGCCATGGCAAAAATCGTCAGTGATACTGCAGGAGAGCCTCAGCCTGAAAATAAAAATAACAGATCAGCTGCTCACAAGTCGGCAAGACCTTCGAAATCAGCAAGGCCAAGGAAGATCACCTACGTACCTATCGATGAATCTGAATTTGAACCTATCGTTATACCCGAAAAGAAAAAGCATAAGGCACTGAAGGTGACCGGAATGATCGCCGCCATGGTTTTGGTAGTGGCAGGCTGTGCATATGCAGGAGTATCTTATTATTACACCAGTCATTTCTTTGAGGGCACAACGATTAACGGGATCGACAGCTCCAACAGGACTGCATATGAGGTTGAGCAGGAGATCGCAAAAAAAATGGAAGGCTATTCCATCCAGGTAAAGGCCAGAGATCAGGAACCGCAGACTATAGAAGGAACGGATATCAGTTATCGTTATATATCCAGTGGTGAAGTTCTGAAGCTTTTGAAAGCGCAGAAGCCCTATGAATGGGTGAGAGGATTTTTTGAAAAGACGACTTACACAGCCAGTGAGCAGACAGCTTTTGACAAGTCAAAGCTGGAGTCAGAAGTGAAAGCACTGAACTGTGCCCAGAAAGAGAATCAGGTAGCACCGGAGAATGCGTACGTAAGCTTTAATGATTCCGAGTTTACGATCGTGCCGGAGACAGTGGGAAGTGAACTGAAGGTAAAAGAAGCCTATCAGATGATCAGTGATGCTATCAGCAGCGATGACGGGGAAGTAGATCTTGGCAGTAACCCGGATGCTTATGTGAAAGCAGATGTGACCAGCGACAGTGCAGATCTGCAGGCAACGGTGGATGCATATAATAACTTTGCGAGGGCAAGCATCACCTACACATTTGGAGATGAGACAGTAACACTTGATGGAAGCACCATCAAGAACTGGCTGCAGTTTGACGAAAAGGGCCAGCTGATCCAGGATGATGCATCCTTCAAACAGCATATCGTGGATTATGTGGCACAGCTTGCAGCGGATCATGATACAGTAGGTACAGAGCGTCAGTTCCAGACAACAAGCGGAAGAACTGTTTCGGTTTCCGGTTCTGCATATGGCTGGAAGATCGATCAGGACGGAGAGGTGGCACAGCTTACCCAGGAGATCCAGTCCGGAGCTCAGACGACCAGAGAGCCGGTTTATTCCATGAGAGCCAATTCTTATGGTGTGAATGATCTGGGAAATACCTACATTGAAGTGGACCTTACAGAACAGTATATGTGGTATTATCAGGATGGAAATGTGATCTTTGAATCAGATATCGTATCCGGACTTGCAAGTGATCCCAAGAGAAAAACACCTCCTGGAATCTTCACCTTGTACTATAAGAAGAGCCCGGATGTGTTACGTGGCACCAAGAAACCAGACGGAACCTATTCCTATGAACAGCCGGTAACCTACTGGATGCCGTTTAACGGAGGCATTGGATTCCATGATGCAGACTGGCAGCCGTATTTTGGAGGCGATCGGTATCTAACCGGAGGTTCCCACGGCTGTATCAATATGCCGCCGGATAAAGCGGGAGAGCTTTACAACATTATCCAGTATAATGTTCCGATCGTCTGTTTCTATTGATCGGATCTGTAGTCAAAAAACAAACAGGAGCCAGCCGGTGATCCGGTGTGTGGCTCCTGTTCTTTAGCAGGAGGAAAATATTATGTTTGATCAGTCATTCAGCTTTATACTTACAATCGCAGCACTGGTAGTAGGATTTATGCTTTTTACCGGACACGGTTCCTTTTTTATGAAAGGCGGAAACACACAGGCCAGAGCCCAGAAGTATGATGAGAAAAAAATGGAAAAGGTTTCAGGAATCTGTCTGATACTTATCGGAGTGGCTACAGGAGTTGACGCATTTACCACAAGTGTAGCAGCAAAGATCGCCTATGTAGTAATTCTGTTTGTGATACTTGCGGTATTTCTGTTTGTACTCAGAACAAAATGTATCAAAAAATGATCAGAAGTATCAGAACTATCCTTTAGGTAAAAAAGCAGAACTCCCCGTGAAACGGTAACCTGTCTGATCAGGCTCCGGTATCCGCGGGGAGTTTTTCTGTCTGTATTTAGTTTAATTTCGTTCGGCTGGTCTGCCGGAATGTCAGAGTAAAGATGATTCCCTTTACGATAGAAGTAAGGGAAAGTGCCCACCAGATACCATTAAGTCCCATTCCCGCATGAGTCAGCAGCATGGCAAGCGGGATTCTGGCCCCTGTCAGGATAATACTGATGATACTGCAGAGCTTGGTCATACCAAGGCCGGACAGTGCACCGATGGTCATCAGCTCAATGGCCATGAAAGCCTCACAGAAGCCGATGATGATCAGGTAATTTACAGAAATCCCAAGGGATTCCGGATCATGGAAAAACAGTCCGGAGATCGGGCGTGGGAGCAGCACAAAGGCTGCAGTTATGATAAGGCCCCAGATTGTCAGGATACCAAAGGAAATACGGTAGCCCTGGCGGATGCGGTCGTATTTTTTTGCACCGAAATTCTGTGCGGTAAAAGCATTTAAGGCAGAGGCAAAGCCGTCCGCGGTGTTCCAGGAAACGGATTCGATCTGTCCGCCCACACGCTGGACAGCAATGGCAGCAGCACCGAAGGCGGAAACCATTCTGGTCAGTACCATGGAGATCATACAGTAGAGCATGCTCTGGATAGCGGTTGGAAAACCAATGCGGAAGATATTTTTATAAAATTTTCCCGGAAAACGTGAAAAAAGATGAAGTTCACGAAGTACATTTGTTTCCAGCCCGGAAGTAAAGATCCGGAAAACCAGCACTGCAAAAACCAGAAACTGTGCAGTTACTGTGGCAATGGCAGCACCTAACGTTTCAAGCCGTGGAAAAGGTCCAATTCCAAGGATCAGGAGCGGATCCAGGAGCATATTTCCCACAAGTCCAAGAAAATTGGCCATCAGCGGAGATCTGGAATCTCCCTGGGCTGTAAAAAGTCCGGTGAGAGTCAGGTTCAGGAAGGAAAAAATGATTAGTCCGCAGGTGATCAGCATATAAGATCTGGCAGAAGAATATGCTTCCGGGTCTGTCAGATTAAAAAATCCGATCAGAGGATCAAGAAATATAATACTTGCTGCAGAAAATAAGAGACCGAAGAGAATGGTCATCTGCAGGGCACTGGCCGCGTAGGAACGTGCCTCTTTATAATCCTTCCGGCCGCAGGATTGTGCGGTGTTTACCTGTCCGCCCATTCGTGGAAGGGCTACCAGTCCCTGGGAAAGCCACACATACATGCCGCCCACACCGACACCGGCAACTGCCTTGGAGCCCAGAAGCCCGATCCAGGCCATGTCTGTGATATTATAGGCAGTTCCAAGAAGGGAAGATGCCATGATAGGAAGAGCAAGCTCTGAAAGCGTTTTCAGGATCGGACCGGAAGTAAGGTCTATGGATTTTGATTTTTTCATACTCATCTGCATATCTCCGTAAGGTCAAAAGGCCTGGTGATCCGGTAATCCGGTTTATCCACCTGACCGAAACCGTATTCAGCAAAGATAAAAGGAACTCCTGCTTTCCGGCAGGCATTAAAGTCTCCTATAGTATCACCGATATAAACCGGATCGGAAAGATTATTATTCTCGCGGATCTTCATGATATTTTCCGCTTTGGCCATGCCGGTGTCACCGGGACAGAGATGGCCCTTGAAATAGTGTCCGAAGCCTGTGGATTTCAGGAACACTTCAATATATCCGGCCTGGCAGTTACTGACGATAAAAAGAGGAAAACGGCTGGAAAGAATCTTCAGTGTTTCCTCAAGATCCGGATACAGCGGAGCACATTTGCGAAGCAGTGCCTCGTGCTCTGCCTGGCAGCAGCCGTCGATGATACGAAGCTGTTCTGCTTCCGGAAGCTCAGGGAAAAGAGCCTTTGCGATATCCGGCAGCAGCTGGCCGAAAAGCCCCATCAGTCGTTTGGCACTTACGTCGGTATCCATGTGCTCCGTATGGATAAGGTAATCACTCCAGGCCTCAGCTACGATTCCGGTGGAATCCCAGAGCGTACCGTCAACATCAAAAATAATACTGTCCATCAGAAAAACCTCCCAAAAAAACTATGATATGTAAAAAAAGCAACCCTTTGTACTGTACATAGTACAAAAAAGTTACTGTTCACTCCGTTCTCAGCAATACGCTTCGCGATGCACAGAATTTATGCTAATCGCATAAATTCGCGCGGTATGTTTCGGGTTTTCTGTGACCTTCGCTCACAAAAAACACCTCGCGGAATATTACCAGTGAACAGTTATCAAAATAATTCTATATGAGAAAAGAAAAAAAAGCAACTGCGCTTTTGAAGATTTTATGTTATAGTAAGGGTTACGAGGGAAAAACTATGAATTATAAGAATACGATCAGAGGTATATTCAAAGACAGGCCTAACCGTTTTATCGCTCATGTGCAGATCGGGGATCAGCTGGAAACGGTCCATGTGAAGAATACAGGCAGATGCCGGGAACTTCTTGTTCCGGAAGCAGAAGTGATCCTGGAAAAGAGTGATAATCCTGCCAGGAAAACGAAATACGATCTGATCAGTGTGAACAAGGAGGGCCGCTGGATCAATATGGATTCCCAGGCCCCAAATAAAGCAGCAGAAGAGTGGGTGGCGGCCGGAAATCTTTTTCCGGAGAAAGTGACTGTCAGGAGAGAAAAGACATACGGAAATTCCCGTTTTGACCTGTATGTGGAATCCGGGAAGCGAAAGGCTTTTATCGAGGTAAAAGGCGTCACTCTGGAAGAAAATAATATCGTGCGTTTTCCGGACGCACCTACAGAACGGGGGATCAAGCATCTTTGTGAGCTGATGCATGCAGCAGCTGACGGCTATGAGGCGTATCTTCTTTTGGTGATCCAGATGAAGGGTGTAAGGTATTTTGAACCAAATCGGGAGACACATCCGGAATTTGGAGAAACACTTAAGGCGGCAGCAGATGCCGGTGTTCACATCCTGGCCTATGACTGTGTTGTCACGGAAGATTCCATGAAGATATGTGATCCGATACCGGTAAGATTATAGAAAGGAAACGATATGCCTGAAAACATTGCAGAACCCCTTCTGAAATGGTACGATAAAAACAAAAGGATCCTGCCCTGGAGAGATAAAGACAATGCCTATTATACCTGGGTATCTGAGATCATGCTCCAGCAGACCCGAGTGGAAGCGGTGAAACCTTATTTTCAGCGCTTTATCCAGGAACTTCCGGATGTAGCAGCCCTTGCGGCGGCACCGGAAGAGAGGATCATCAAGCTGTGGGAAGGCCTTGGCTATTACAGCCGTGTCCGCAACATGCAGAAAGCGGCTGTTCAGGTCATGGAAGAATATGGAGGCAGGATCCCTGAGGATTTTGAGACACTTCTCTCGTTAAAAGGAATAGGAAGATATACGGCAGGTGCCATTGCGTCCATTGCCTACGGAAAGAAAGTCCCTGCAGTAGATGGAAATGTGTTGCGGGTATACGCAAGACTCACCGAAAACCGTGGAGATATCATGAAACAGTCTGTACGGAAATCGGTGGAAAATGATCTTACAGAGCAGATGTCTGAGGACAGACCAGGGGATTTCAACCAGGCTATGATGGAGCTGGGAGCTGTAGTCTGTGTTCCAAACGGAGCAGCAAAGTGCGAAGAATGCCCGTTGGGGCATTTTTGCCTTGCCAGAAAGCATGGAACTGTAGAAGAACTTCCCGTAAAAGCACCGAAGAAAGCCCGCACCATAGAACAGCGAACGGTCCTTGTGATCCAGGACGGAGCAGGCACAGCGATCCGTAAACGTCCGGATACAGGACTTCTGGCAGGCCTTTATGAGCTTCCAAATGTGGAAGGACATCTGACGGAGAAGGCGGCACTTGCCCGGGTAAAAGCCATGGGGCTGGAACCACTGCGGATCGAAGCACTGCCGGATGCGAAGCACATTTTTTCCCATATTGAATGGAGGATGTGTGCTTATCGTATCGCTGTATCCTCTCTGGAAGAAGCACCGCAGGGGGAGTTCCTGTTTGTGGATAAGAGAGAATCCGATAAAAAATATGCAATACCATCTGCGTTTCGCGCATACACCAGATATATGAAGGAGGAAAACACATGAAACTTTTGAGCGTAGCAATACCATGCTATAATTCAGAGGCTTATATGTCAAAATGCATCAATTCCCTGCTGATCGGAGGAGAGGAAGTAGAGATCATCATTGTAGATGATGGCTCCAGTGACCGTACTGCCGAGATCGCAGATGATTATGCCGAGAAATATCCAACTATCGTAAAAGCCATACATCAGGAAAATGGCGGCCATGGACAGGCAGTCAACACAGGGATCAAAAACGCAACAGGACTTTATTTCAAGGTTGTGGACAGTGATGACTGGGTAAATCAGGATGCCTACTATGAGGTCCTGAAAACACTTTATGAACTGATACGTGGGGCTGAGACCGTGGATCTTCTCATCAGTAATTTCGTTTATGAGAAGCAGGGAGCTACCCGCAAAAAGGTCATGCAGTACAGACACTGTTTTCCGACAAACCAGATTTTCGGATGGGATGAGGTACGCCACATGAAAAAAGGCCAGTATCTCCTTATGCATTCCATGATATACCGTACAAAACTTCTCCATGACTGTGGAATGGAGCTTCCGAAGCATACGTTCTACGTAGATAACCTGTTTGCGTTTGAGCCGCTTCCCTATGTAAAAAATCTCTATTATCTGGATGTAAATTTCTATCGATATTTTATTGGAAGAGATGATCAGTCTGTCAATGAGAAAGTGATGATCAAGCGTATCGATCAGCAGATCCGTGTAAACAAACTGATGGTGGACGCCTATCTGAAGGCTAATGTGAGCAACCGCAGACTTCGTGCTTATATGTTCAGCTATCTGGATATCATCACAACCGTTTCTTCGATCATGCTGGTAAGAGCTGCAACGCAGGAATGCCTGGATAAAAAACAGGAGCTGCAGGATTACATCAAAGATCAGAATATGGGACTGTACCGGAAGCTTCGGAGAAGTCTCTTCGGAAGGGTGTCCAATCTTCCCGGAAGAGGTGGAAGAAAGATGTTTGTGGCAGCCTATAAGATCTGTCAGAAGTTTTATGGATTTAATTAAAAAAAAGCCCCCAACGGGGCTTTTTTTATAAATTCTGTTCCGGCTTCTTCTTGCGCATATGAGATAGGGAGCGCTGTTCCTCGTAATCCTCCACTCTCTGTGGATAGAACAGGAGATGTCCGAACAGTGCCAGTGTGGTACCAAGACATACATCGATCACGGAGTGCTGCTTGATAAACATGGTGGACAGGATGATCAGAACAGAAAGGATCAGGGCTCCTCGCTGAAGCCATTTCCTGTCTTTCAGTGCCTGGCAGTGATGAATGGCAAAATAAACAGCCAGGGAATTAAATACATGGATACTTGGCAGGATGTTGGTGGGAGTATCTGTCCGATAGAGCTCGGCCACCAGTCGTGTAAAGATGTTGCTTCTGGGGAATACCGCAGGGCGGAGATACTGAACGTTCGGATAGATGTAGGAAACAACAAGGAAAACCGTCATTCCCATCATCAGGTTGAAGATCAGCTGGAAATATTCCTTTTTATTCTTATTGCGAAACAGGAAATACACAACCGTTATTACCACATATGGAAACCATAAAAGGTACGGAATAATAAAAATCTCGCAGAACGGGATCATATCATCAAAAACAGTATGTACAACATGGTAGGCTCGTACAGGCCGCTGCTCCAGATATCCAAACAGGATAAGATAGGCAACGAAATAGATTGCTATGATAAAACCGTGCCTGTATTTTTTTATTTTACTCAACATTTTGCCGCTCCTTTTCTTGAGGTATGGCTGATGTCAGCCTTAAGCTTCTTTTTTGTTAAGTATCTACCTGCTACTATAACACAGGCATTATGATTTTTAAAGGTTTCTTTTCAATGGTCACAGAAAATTCACGCTGGATTCCGCCGGATTCTCCGTCTTTATGCACAGGAAGGGAATGGTCACTTGTAATATGTACGTTCCTGCACTGTAAAATATGTACACCGCGAATGCGGGTATGTTTTCCCCAGAGAGCGCTCGGCAGGCAGAACAGCATTTTCAGCTTGGAGATTCCTTCAATAACGATCACATCCAGTAAACCATCCTCCGGACTGGCGTTTGGACAGAATTTAAAGCCTCCGCCTTCATATTTCTGGTTCATTACAGCCGCAAACCAAGTCCTGCTGAAGGTTTGTGGCTTGTTCCCGTCAAGTGTTATCGTGACCGGGGACGGAGTAAGGAAGAGAAATTGCTTCAGTGCCACCATAAGGTAGATGAGTTTACCCATATGGAGACGGTTGAGAAATTTTTTGCCAGGTGTGATCAGGACTTCCTGACAGATTGCCGCATCGTAGCCCATTCCTGCACTGATGCCGAAACGGTAGGAATGGCTGCCAAGGTGGAGAACAGGAACATCCATGAAAATGGTCCGTCTGTTTTCAAGGATAGAGCGAAGCGCTTCAAAAGGATCAAAGGGCAGGCCCATACTGCGGCAGAAATCGTTGCCGGACCCGACCGGGATAAATCCGAAAACAACCGAAGACAGATCAATGATCCCGGTAAGTACTTCGTAAATAGTGCCGTCACCGCCTACTGTTACCAGAGTTACCGGATCCTCCGGTGTTCCGGCGGCACTGATCCTCTGTGCCAGTACTGTGGCGTGTCCCACATATTCTGTGAGAAAATACTGATATGAGATCCCCTGACTTTCCATGATGCTGCGAAGCCGGTTCCAGACATTACGTCCCTCACCGGATCTTGAATTGGGATTCACAATAAAAGAATACATAATAAAAAACCTCCAAACAACTCTCTGCTTTATCATAACATTGACGTTCGGCTTTTACAAATTAAAATTTCTTAAGGATTTCTATATTTTACATAAACTTAACCTTTTTTCTATGTTGGATTTTACGAATGCACTTTATACTTGCACGTATCAGATGAAAAATGAAGCTGGAGGAAAATTATGATATATCTTGTGGAAGATGATGAAAGTATCCGTGAACTTGTTGTATATACATTAAACAGTCAGGGTCTGGAGGCACAGGGTTTTGAACGGCCATCACTTTTCTGGAAAGCGCTGGAAAAAGAACTGCCTTCACTGGTGCTTCTGGACATTATGCTTCCGGAGGAAGACGGACTGTCTATTTTAAAAAAAATCCGTATCCGTCCGGATGTGCGGAAACTTCCGGTGATCATGCTTACTGCAAAAGGAAGTGAGTTTGATACCGTGGTAGGTCTGGACAGCGGTGCAGATGATTACATTCCGAAGCCGTTCCGCATGATGGAGCTAATCTCCAGGGTACGTGCCCTTCTTCGGAGATCAGAGGACAATGGCGCAGAGGAGTATCGTATGGAAAATCTTTATGTATGTCCGGGAAGACATGAGGTAACTGTTGATCAGGAGCCTGTGAATCTGACACTGAAAGAATACGAGATGCTTTGTCTCCTTCTGAAAAACAGTGGTACGGTTCTTTCCAGAACACAGCTTTTAAATCAGATCTGGGGATATGAATTCGACGGGGAGAGCAGAACCGTAGATGTACATATCCGTACCCTTCGCCAGAAGCTTGGACCGGCAGGAGATCTGGTGGAAACCGTTCGTGGAGTGGGCTATAAGATCAGCGGAAAATGTGCATGAACAGCTGCTGAGAGTAATATGAAAGTAAAGAGCATTTCGACGGAAAAAGGCTTCGGCCCTTTTCTGGACGAAGTGCTTTTTTCATGCTATAATAGTTGAACCCCGGAGCTCTGAAAAACAGGCTCCAAAGAGTAAGAGGTGAAAGAAAAAAATATGAAATCATTAGTAATTGCGGAGAAGCCATCCGTTGCCAGAGACATTGCCAGAGTCCTCCACTGCAGTCAGAAGGGGAACGGAACCCTGGAAGGAAAAGACTATGTAGTGACCTGGGCCCTGGGACATCTGGTAACACTGGCAGATCCGGAAGAATACGATAAAAAATATACCAAATGGGAGCTTTCTACGCTCCCCATGATGCCGGAGAAAATGAAACTGGTGGTGATACGCCAGACCTCCAGGCAGTACAATGCGGTGAAAACCCAGCTTTACAGGAAAGATATTGGGGAGATCATCATTGCCACAGATGCCGGACGTGAGGGAGAACTGGTAGCAAGGTGGATCCTTGCAAAGGCAGACTGCCATAAGCCTATTAAGCGTCTGTGGATCTCGTCCGTAACGGACAAAGCGATCCGTGACGGCTTTGCCCACCTTAAAAACGGCCATGATTATGATGATCTTTACCGTGCGGCACAGGCCAGGGCGGAGGCGGACTGGCTGGTGGGAATGAACGGGACCAGAGCACTGACCTGTAAATATAATGCCCAGCTTTCCTGCGGACGTGTGCAGACCCCCACCCTTGCCATGATCGCAAGAAGAGAGCAGGAGATCCGGGAATTTAAGCCGGAGGATTATTACGGGATCACTCTGCAGGCGGGAAATGTACGCTGGACCTGGCGTGACGGAAAAAGCGGAAGCCTCCGCACCTTTAAGAAGGAGCGTGCCCAGGAGATCCAGACAAAGGCAGGAAAAAGCAGCCTTACCATAACAAAGGTTTCCAGAAAGCCGAAGAAGACCTATGCGCCGGGGCTTTATGACCTGACCACTCTTCAGAGAGAAGCCAATCAGAAATACGGCTTTTCTGCAAAGGAAACTCTGAATATCATGCAGAGGCTCTACGAGAATCACAAGGTCCTTACCTACCCAAGAACGGATTCCAGATATATAGGAAAAGATGTAGTTCCTACCATTAAAGAGCGTCTTCAGGCATGCGGGACAGGTCCTTATCGGAAACTTGCCGGTGTACTGGCCAATAAACCAATCCAGACCAGTGCTGGCTTTGTGGATGACAAAAAAGTCAGTGACCATCATGCCATCATTCCTACAGAACAGTTTGTACAGCTGGATCATATGACCAACGAGGAACGAAAGATTTACGATATGGTAGTACGCCGTTTCCTGAGCGTGCTGTATCCGCCGGCTGTATATGAGCTGGTAAGCATGGAAGGAACTGCAGCAGGAGAAACTTTCGCTGCAAGCGGACGTATTGTAAAAAGTGCCGGATGGAGAGAAGTCTATGAAGGCGGCTGGCAGGATGAGGATGAAGAGGAATCCGGTGATAAGCTGAAAGACCAGAAGCTTCCGGAGCTTACGGAAGGTCAGATACTTACTGTGGAAGGATCAGCTCTTACAGCAGGCAAAACAAAACCACCGGCCAGATTTACAGAGGCCACACTTCTTGGTGCCATGGAAAATCCGGTTCATTTTATGGAAAGCCACGACAAAAAAGCGGCAAAAACCCTTGGTGAGACCGGTGGACTTGGAACGGTAGCCACAAGAGCGGACATCATCGAGAAGCTTTTCAACAGCTTTATGATGGAAAAAAGAGGCAATGAGATCTACATTACCTCCAAGGCGAAACAGCTTCTGGAGCTGGTTCCGGAAGAACTGAAAAAGCCGGAGCTTACCGCAGACTGGGAGATGAAGCTCAGTGATATTGCAAACGGAAAGCTCCGTCAGGATAAATTCCTCACAGGGATTCGTAAATATGCCTGTGAGATCGTAGATGAGATCAAAGGCGGACAGGGAACCTTCCGCCATGACAATATGACAAACAAGAAGTGCCCTAACTGCGGCAAACATCTTCTGGCAGTCAACGGAAAGAATGCCAAAATGCTGGTGTGCGAGGACCGGGAATGCGGATACAGAGAGACAGTATCCAGGACCACCAATGCGCGCTGTCCGAAATGCCATAAGCGTATGGAGATGCTTCTGAAGGGAAAAGAAGAGACCTTTGTATGTCAGTGCGGCTATAAAGAAAAGCTTTCATCCTTCCAGGCAAGACGAGCCAAAGAGGGTGCAGGTGTGAATAAGCGTGATGTGCAGCGTTATCTTAAGAAACAGCAGAAAGAGGCCAATGAGCCGGTGAACAATGCATTTGCGCAGGCGTTGTCAGGAATTAAACTGGATTAAATAAATTGCCTGTCCAGATATCCGGGGTTCGGATGAGCGGAGGACCGGATGCAGATACGTCGGTCGGAGAAATGTGTCTGGCAGAACAGGACAGCAGAAAGAGAGGAAAACGATTTGGGATTACAGGATGACAGAATGTCAGGAAATATTCAGGATATCGCAAGACTGATCACAAGACTTCTTCTTAAGGGAGATATGCCGCAGTATACACTTCCTGCAGCAGAGGCAGATTATACAGAGGCAGACCAGCTTTTTAAGAAGGTTATCGGACTTGCTGATGAGGGTGACATCAACGGAGCGGAAAATGAGCTTCTTATGAACATGGAGGAAGATGATCCGGATTATCTGGAGCTTGCCCTTACCTTTTATCTGCATCTCAATGATATGGACGTAGATTACCTGGATGATCACGATTATTCCAGGGAGGAGATTCTGGACGGGTTGAAAAGCCTGGCTGAGGACTGGGGAGTTACAGGACTGGAGGCACTTGTCTAATGCGGCGGGAGGTTACACTGGAGGAAATTTCCGACGGTCGTTTATACGAGGCAAATGACATGGTAAAGGCAGACTGTCAGGACTGTAAGGGCTGTTTTGACTGCTGTACGGGAATGGGAGATTCTGTTGTACTGGATCCGCTGGATGTATGGCGGTTAAGTCAGGGACTTCACTTAAGTGTGGACCAGCTGCTTGCCGGAAAAATAGAGCTTGGCGTCACAGACGGAAATATTCTGCCGCATCTTAGGATGACAGGGGCAGAGGAACGATGCGTATTTCTGAATGGCAACGGAAGATGCTCCATCCACAGCTTCCGTCCGGGCTTCTGCCGTTTGTTCCCGCTGGGAAGATACTATGAGGACGGGAGTTTTAAATACATTCTTCAGATCCACGAGTGCAAAAAGACCAGCCGCAGTAAGATCAAGGTCCGGAAATGGGTAGATACTCCGGATTTTCGAAATTACGAAAAATTTGTCTGTGACTGGCATTATTTTCTTCTGGATGTCCAGGCGGTTCTCTATGAGAGCGAGGACAGTGATCTGATCCGAAACCTGAACATGTATGTGGTAAACCAGTTTTACAGGAAGCCTTATGATGAGAAGCGGGATTTTTATGAGCAGTTTTATGAGAGACTTGCGGCGGGAAAAGAACTCCTGAGCCTTGGAGTGTGAAACAGACCAGGCAGCGAGGTGTCTGAGCTTACCTGCCTGAAGGTCTCTCGCGCGGAGGAAAGAAAGGATTTTTTGACATATGAACTTAAATCAGCTCACATATTTTGTGACTCTTGCCCAGATCGAAAATTATACCAGAGCAGCCAAGAGGCTGGATATAACCCAGCCAAGCCTGAGCCATGCGATCTCCAACCTTGAAAAGGAACTGCAGGTTCCACTTTTTGAGCGTCACGGAAGAAATGTGACCATGACCAAATACGGGGAAATGTTTCTGAAATATGTGCAGGACTCCTTACATATCCTGAATCTTGGTGTGGAGAGGATACAGGAAGCGGCAAGGATTCCGGGAGGAAGTATTTCCATCGGATATATCCATACCCAGGGACGCAGATTTATCCCGGAGCTTGTCCGGGGGTTCCTTAATGAACAGGAGGGGAAGAAGATTGATTTCCGTTTTCAGAATGCAGCTACCGGAAGTCTGATCCGGGGTCTGAAGGAAGAGAAATTCGACGTGATCTTCTGTTCCCGGGCAGAGGGAGAGAAGGAAATCAGCTTTGTGCCGGTGTCAGAAGAAAAGCTGGTGGCTGTAGTGCCTGAGAACCATGCTCTTGCAGACCGAAATTCAGTGACCATAAAAGAGCTGGGACAGTATCCGCAGGTGACCTTTACCCCTGCAAGCGGACTGTATTTTGTGATCCGGGAGCTTTTCGAAAAGGAAGGACTTTCACCGGAGACGGCCTTTGAGGTAGAAGAGGATGGTGCACTGGCAGGTATGGTGGCGGAGGAATTTGGGGTAGGCATTGTGCCGGATGTACCGGTGATCCATACACTTCCTGTGAAAATCTTAAATATCGAGAATCTTCACTATCGCCGATATATATATATGGGAATGATGAAAAACCGGTATCCAAGTGCGCTTGTGGAGCAGTTCCGGGATTATATATATAAGCATTACCGGATCTATGAAGTGATACAGTAGAATCTTGGTGATATAATTTCTGTAAAAAATCTCTGCTTCTGTAAAAGGGCGGAGATTTTTTTGACACAGATCCTAGCGTGAATACTATAGCAATTCCATAAATTACTGCAAACAATCCAGTCCATCATAGTGTGAAGTCCTGCATCAGATATCTTTGCCGTGCCTAAAAATTATAAAAATAATCTATAGATCACATGCGTAAATTCAATGAAAATTTGGGTTGAGATAAAAATGACCAGTTGGTATAATAAGGACAGATACTTGATTTAAAGTGATAAAGTGATGACGGAAATCCGTAATAAAATGAACGAAGTAAAGGAGATATTATGAACCAGTTAGAAGTATTAAGAGAAAGCCTTGGACAGTGCGATGAGATCATTCTGGACGCACTCCTTATGAGAAACAGGATCGTAGAGGACATCATGGTATACAAGGAAGCTAACGATCTTCCGGTACTTCAGCCGGAACAGGAGGCGAAGCAGAAAGGATGGCTGGAAGCCAGAATGGAAGGCAGACGTCATAAGAAAGAGGTCAATGATGTTTTTGCAAGTATCATCCAGAACAGTAAAAGAATCCAGTCCAGAAATCTTTTCAATTATAATATCTTCCTGATCGGATTTATGGGAGCTGGTAAATCTACGATCTCCGATTATCTGAAGAATGTTCTTGCCATGGATGTTGTGGAGATGGATCAGTGTATCGTGGAGAGACAGGGAATGAGCATTTCCGATATCTTTGAGACTTACGGTGAAGAGTATTTCCGTGAGCTCGAGACAAATCTTCTGATCGAGATGCAGTCCAGATCGAATGTTGTAGTATCCTGTGGCGGTGGTGTTCCGATGCGGGAGCGCAATGTTGCTGAGATGAAAAAGAATGGCCGTGTCGTACTTCTGACTGCAAAGCCGGAGACGATTCTGGAACGTGTAAAGGATAATCATGACCGTCCGTTACTTGAGAACAACAAAAATGTTTCATTTATCGCTGACCTGCTGGAAAAACGTCGTGCGAAATATGAGGCAGCAGCAGATATAGTTGTTGAGACAGACGGAAAGAGTGAGCTTGAGATTTGCGAGGAGCTGATCCACAGACTTCGTGAGGCAGAGGCGAATAAATAACTGCTGATCATAAAACAGAATAGTTTTACATATAAAAGAGACAGCTGTCCGATAAACCGTACAGAAACAGAACGGGGATCGGGCAGCTGTCCTTTATGATATAAAAGATCCGGACCATATATTTGCAGATGAACAGACCGTTTAATTTGTCTTATAGAAAATCTCCCGCGAGGTTTCCTCGATCACAAATTTTTTAAAGGCCTCCACAACCGGCGGATGGTATACATCCTTCAGCATGGCCATGTAGAAATTCCGCTGCCAGCTTGGAGAGACAAGGGGCAGGATCTTAAGGTTCAGAGAGTGCAGGATCGGGATATCCGGTGCAATGCAGATGCCGAAATCATTGGCAACAAATCCTGCGGCAACCTGATCCTCATCGATTTCAAAAGCCACATCCGGGTACTGACCGATGCTCTTAAATAACTGGTCAATGATCTGGCGGAGACCGCTTCTCTTCTTGAAGATGATCTGCTTGTATGGAAGCGTTTCCTCCAGATGAATCTCGGATTTCTCAGCAAGAGGATGTTCCGGCGGAACGATGACGACCAGATCCTGCTTGGCAACCGGAATAAATTCGATCAGTGGTTCGTCGTCAAATTTGGAACAGAAGCCGATATCGTATTTCTTTTCTTTCAGTCCGGTGAGGATATCGCCGGTAAGCACCTTATCGCAGAACAGATTGAAATGGATCTGTTTTCCCTTATTGGCATTAAGAAAGCTGCGGATGATCTTTGGCATAAAGTCAACACCCAGAGTTCTGAGAAAAGCCACATCGATCTGTCCTTCTCCCTTTCCTGCAAGCTGGAGACCGTTTACGGAGGAATCCAGCCGGTTCAGGGTTTGTTCCACATCCTCCAGAAAAGACTTGCCATATTTGGTGAGAGAAACATTCCGTCCGTTTTTTTCAAATAATTTCACTCCAAGCTCTTCCTCCAGAGAAGAGATCGCGTGACTTAGGCTGGGCTGTGTGATGGCCAGAACATCCGCAGCTTTTGTATAATGCTCCAGATGAGCCAGTGTCACGAAATAGCGAAGATGATACAGATTCATTTTTCAATACTCCTTTCGTAAGTTTATCTGAATGTTTTACTTCGAACAGATCCCCGGTAAGTCTGACAGACATAAGAGATTTGCCGGGCCGTATGCAGTGACGGCGGCAATACGGCTGAATATGTTTTATATAGTATAACATGATATATTGATAAAATCTATGGATTCTCCTGGTACAATCAATTTGTTTTGTATTTAACAAAGTTATATAATGCTTATAGAAAAAAGATACAAAATAATTTAAAAAAAACAAATAAAATTATTTAAATTTTCAGGAGGAATTATCATGTCAAAAGAATTTCCAATCACAATCAGTTCCTGGACACTGGGAGATCAGTGCAAATTTGAGGACCGTGTAAAAGCTGCCAAAGAGGCTGGCTATGAGGGGATCGGCCTGAGAGCAGAAACCTACGTAGATGCCCTGAATGAGGGACTTTTCGACGAGGATATCCTGGCAATCCTGGATAAATATGACATGAAGGTAACAGAGGTTGAGTACATCGTGCAGTGGGCAGAGGAGCATCGTTCCTATGAGCAGAAATACAAAGAACAGCTCTGCTTCCATATGTGTGAATTATTTAACGTAAAACAGATCAACTGCGGACTGATGGAGAACTATTCCGTAGAGTACACAGCACAGAAGCTTCGTGAGCTTTGCCACAGAGCAGGCAAATACATCATCGGTGTTGAGCCAATGCCATACAGCGGAATCCCGGATGTGAAAAAGGGCTGGGCTGTTGTAAAAGCTGCTGACTGCGAGAATGCGAAACTGATCCTTGATACATGGCACTGGGTAAGAGCAAACCAGCCGATCGAGCTTTCCGTACTTGAGGGAATCCCGGCAGACAAGATCGTATCCATCCAGATCAACGATGTATGGGAAAGACCATATGCAACAACGATCTTAAGAGATGAGTCCATGCATGACCGTCTTGCTCCTGGAACAGGAATCGGAACAACAGTACCGTTCGTAAAAATGATCAAAGAAAAAGGCATCAGACCAAATGCCATCGGCGTAGAGGTTATCAGCGATGCAAACCTTGAAAAAGGTATCGAGTATGCTGCAAAACATACATATGAGAACACAAAGAAGGTACTGGAAGAGGCTTGGCCGGAAGTACTGTAATTAATATAAGAAACTAATATTTCAGACGGGCCCCTGTTTCCGACGTCATACCGGTGACAGGGCGTTACCGTGAAAGAAACAAAAAGATTGTTTCAAAGGAAAGGAGAACGCATATGAAATTCAATGCGATGTTTCAGCCGATCGAGATCGGTCCTATGACAGTAAAGAACCGTTTTGTTGTTCCGCCAATGGGAAATAACTTTGCAAACACAGACGGAACAATGAGTGAGCAGTCCGCTGCATATTACAGAGAAAGAGCAAAAGGCGGATTTGGTCTGATCACCATCGAGGCTACTGTAGTTCACAAGGGCGCAAAGGGCGGCCCGCGTAAACCATGTCTTTATGACGACTCTACAATCGAGAGCTTCCGCAAGGTTATCGACGGATGTCATGCAGAAGGAGCAAAGGTGTCCATCCAGCTTCAGAACGCAGGTCCGGAAGGAAATGCAAAGAACGCAGGAGCACCGATCACAGCAGCAACCAGTATCCCGTCAGTGTGCGGCCGTGATATTCCGAAGCAGCTTACAACTGAGGAAGTTTATGAGCTGATCAAAGGCTACGGTGAGGCAGCAAGAAGAGCAATGGAAGCAGGAGCAGATGCTGTTGAGATCCATATGGCACACGGTTATCTGGTAAGTACCTTCCTTTCTCCGAGAACAAACAAGAGAGTGGATGAGTTTGGCGGATGCTTTGAGAACCGTATGCGTTTCTCCCGTCTGATCATCGAGGAAGTTAAAAAAGCAACACAGGGAAAAATTGCAGTTCTTGCAAGAATCAACTGTGCAGATGAGGTTCCGGGCGGACTTGATGTCCACGACAGTGCAGCAATCGCAGCATATCTGGAAAGCTGCGGACTGGACGGACTCCATGTATCCCGTGCCGTTCATATCAAGGATGAGTTTATGTGGGCACCGACTGTTATCCACGGTGGATTCTCTGCAGCAGAGGTTGAGGAGATCAAACGTGCGGTAAATATCCCGGTGATCACAGTTGGACGTTATACAGAGCCACAGTTCGCAGAACTGATGGTAAAAGAAGGAAGAGCAGACCTTGTAGCATTCGGACGTCAGAGCCTTGCAGATCCGGCTATGCCGAAGAAAGCACAGGAAGAGCGTCTTGAGGATATGACTCCTTGTATCGCCTGTCTTCAGGGCTGTGTTGCAAACATGTATGCAGGAAATCCGGTATGCTGTCTGACAAACCCATTCCTGGGTCATGAGGCAGAGCCGCTTGAGAAAGCGGAAGAGCCGAAGAAGGTTATGGTTATCGGTGGCGGTGTTGCAGGACTTTCCGCTGCATTTATCGCAAAAGAGAGAGGACATGAGGTAACACTTTATGAGGCAGGAGATGTTCTCGGCGGAAACATGAGACTTGCTGCATATCCGCCAGGAAAAGGTGACATCACAAACATGATCCGCAGCTACATCCATCGCTGCCAGAAGGATGGCGTTAAGATCGTGATGAACTGTGAGGTAACTCCGGAGCTTATCAAAGAAGAGAAGCCGGACAGCGTGATCATTGCCACCGGTTCCAAGACTCTGATCCTTCCGATCGAGGGAATCGACAATCCGGCTATCATCCACGGCTCAGACCTTCTGGATGGCAAGAGAGCAGCAGGCAAAAAGGTTCTCGTTGTCGGCGGTGGAATGGTTGGATGCGAGACAGCTGCATTTTTAGGCGAGCAGGAGCATGATGTAACTGTTATCGAGTTCCGTGATACCGTAGGTGCAGACGTGATCCACGAGCACAGAGTATATCTGATGAAGGATTTCGAGGACTACGGAATCAAGGAGATCACCGGAGCAAAGGTATGCAAATTCTATGAAGACGGTGTAGAATATGAGACCGCTGACGGAGTACGTCACGAGTCAAGAGGATATGATTCTGTGATCCTTTCCATGGGATTCCGCAACTACAATCCTCTGGAAGAGAAGATCAAAGACCTTGTACCTGAGACACATGTGATCGGAGATGCTATCCGTGCAAGACGTGCACTGGATGCAACAAAAGAGGCTTATGAGGTAGCTTCCAGGATCTGATCTGCCAATCTATCCAATAAAACGGACAGTACAAAAATTAAAAAGATGACCTGTCAGACACCGGAGAAAATATATCCGGTGTCTGACAGGGGAAAATGCAGGAGGTAAAAAGAAATGGAACAGAGAATTAAAGGAACAACTGGTTTACTTGCACTGATCGGAAGCCCTGTAGGACATTCCGGATCCCCGGCTATGTACAACTTCAGCTTCCAGTACCATAACCTGGACTATGCTTACATGGCATTTGATATCAAAGAGGATCAGGTTCCGGCAGCTCTTGATGCAATGCGTCTGTTCAAAATGAGAGGCTGCAATGTAACCATGCCTTGCAAGAACAAAGTAGCTCAGTGTGTAGACGAGCTTTCACCGGCAGCAAAGATCATCGGCGCTGTAAACACCATCGTAAATGAGGATGGAAAACTTGTTGGACATATCACAGACGGTATCGGATTTGTCCGCAATCTGAAAGAGCACGGTGTTGATGTAAAGGGTAAAAAGATGGTAGTCCTCGGAGCAGGCGGTGCAGCTACAGCCCTTACTGTACAGTGTGCCCTTGACGGCGCTGCATCCATTGCGATCTTCAATCCTGACGATCCATTCCTTGACAGAGCAAAAGGAACTGCTGAGAAGCTTGCAAAAGAAGTACCGGACTGCAAAGTAAGCGTATATTGCCTTGACGACCAGGACAAACTGAGAGAAGAGATCGCAAACGCAGATATCCTCGCGAACGGAACACTTGCAGGAATGAAACCACATGATGACATCACACTGGTTGATAAATCCATGTTCCATAAGGATCTTGTTGTTGCTGACTGCGTATACAATCCGGCCGAGACAAAGATGGTAAAAGAAGCAAAAGAAGCAGGCGTGAAGCTTGCGGTAGGCGGAAAAGGAATGCTTCTGTGGCAGGGTGCAGCATCTTACAAGCTTTACACAGGTCTTGAGATGCCGACAGATGAGTACCAGAAATTTCAGGCTGAGAACGAAGGGAAATAAGAAAAATGAGCCAGACAGGTAAGAAAAATTTAGTGATTACTTCTATCGCGCTGTATTTTACATATTTCATCCATGGAATCGGAGCTTCCATCATGGGTCAGTACAAGCCGGAGCTTGCGGCTCACTGGGGAGCAAAGGCTTTAAGTGATGGAACTATGGATGTCAGCATGGTAGTATCTGTAATTGCCGCACTTGGACTTGGAAGACTGATCTCTCTTCCGTTTTCCGGTCCCCTGTCCGACAAATTCGGACGCAGATTAAGCGGAATCATCGGCGTAATCTGTTATGCAGCATACTTTATGGGAATCGCATTTGCTCCGTCTATGGGAGTTGCCTACGCCTTTGCCATTGTAGGCGGTATCGCAAACTCCTTCCTGGACACCTGCGTAAGCCCGACATGTATGGAGATTTATGTAAACAATCCTTCTGTAGCGAACCTGTTTACAAAATTCTCCATGTGTATCAGCCAGTTTCTGCTTCCTTTCCTCATCGGATTTGTAGCAGCGGCGAATATGTCCTACAGAACCATTTTTATTGTTGCAGGTGCTGCGATCTTTATCGATGGAATCCTGATTCTGTTCCTGCCATTCCCGGAGAGAAATACAGCAGGTACAGTAAAGAAAGAAAAAGCAAAATTAAAGATCACTCCTGCAGCTCTTGCAGCAATCCTCATCGGATTTACAAGCTCTTCTACATTCATGCTGTGGCTGAACTGTAACCAGGAGCTCGGAAAGCTTTATAACTTAAGTGATCCTTCCAAAATCCAATCATTCTATGCAGTAGGAACCTTTGCAGCAATCCTGTGTTCCTCTGTATTTATCAAAAAAGGACTGAAGGAGATCAATATCCTGATCATTTATCCACTGATCTCTTTCATCATGCTGGGACTTTGCTACTTTATCCAGAATCCGACAATCTGTCTTATCGGTGGATTTGTGATCGGTTTTGCAGGCGCAGGCGGTGTGCTTCAGCTGGCTGTTTCCACAACTGCGGAGTTCTTCCCGGAAAACAAGGGAACTGCAACATCCATGGTCATGATCGCATCCAGCGTTGCGAACTACACCATTCTGACACTGGCCGGCTACATTACAAAGACTGCCGGAACCAGTGCTCCGAGAATGATCCTGCTTCTCAATATGGCAGTGACATTCATAGGAATCCTTCTTGCACTGTTCGTTAAGATGAACCGTGGAAAAGAGGCTTGACTGAATCAAGGAAATCCCTTGGGGTGAATATCCGTTTGACTACAGTAAAAAAAGTGAATCATTGTATGGATACAGACAAAGATGACTGAATCTGTGCAAAACAAAGTTCCAATTCGGGAACAATTCCCGGATTGGACTTTACCGTTTCTGAAAATGTTTGTTAATTAACAAACTTACAAAATAAAAGATACTATATATGTATTATCAAAAAAAACGATAAAGGAGAATCGTTATGGCACGTGCAGCAAGACAGCGAAGAGAAAACGAACTGCCCTACATTCCGTTTGGGCCATTTCAGATTCGTTTTCCGTTTATTCACTATAAAATTGAGTCCGTAGAGTTTATCCAGGGTCTGATCCTTGGAGTTACGGCACTGGCGGCTGTTCCTTATCTTGAACAGTATCTGGGACTGCCTTATGAGCTGGCATGGAGCTGTGTGATCATAGAGACCATGCTGTATATGCTACACAGCTTACTTGGCGATCCGGTTGTACCGGGATGGATCACACCGACCCTTCCGCTGACTATCGTATTCCTGGAAGGCTTCCCTATGGGAAAAGAACGTATCCAGGCAATGATCGCCCTGCAGATGCTGGTTGGTCTGGTGTTCATATTTATGGGTGTCACCAAGCTTGCGGATAAATTTGTCCATGCAGTACCAAATTCTGTTAAGGGTGGTATCCTTCTTGCTGCGCCGGTGACGGTTATGGCAGGACAGCTGGGTGATGGCGGCAATATGCATAAGTATCCGCTGGCCATCGTTGCCGGTGTAGGCCTTCTGGTCCTGATCAGCTTTTCGGATAAATATCAGGAGAAGAGAAAGAATAACAAATTCCTGGATCTTGTTGCCAGATATGGAAACCTTTTCCCATATCTGATCGCCATGGTGGTAGGTCTTCTTGTAGGAGAGCTGGATGCGCCTGGTCTTGAGCTGGGAACCTTTATCAAGATCCCCCAGTTCAAAGAGATCATCTCCCAGGTAAGTATCTTTGGTGTGGGAATCCCGCCGGTTTCCATGTTTGTCAAAGCACTTCCTCTGGCACTTGTATGCTATGTTATCGCATTTGGTGATTTTGTTACCACAGAGACACTGGTTACAGAGGCACGCCAGTCCAGAGATGATGAGTACATTGATTTCAATTCCAGCCGTTCCAACCTGGTCAGCGGCATCAGGAACCTGATCCTTTCCGTCATTGCCCCGTTCCCGCCGCTTTCCGGTCCGTTATGGGTTGGAATGACAGTATCTGTTTCCATCCGTTACAAGGAGGGAAAGAAAGCTATGAAGTCTCTGATCGGCGGTATGGCATCCTTCCGTATTGCAACGTTTTTAAGTGTGCTGATCATTCCGGTTGTAAGCTTCTTCCGTCCGATCTTCGGAGTCGGTTCCTCCATTACTCTGATGTTTCAGGCCTTTGTCTGTGCAAGGATCGGTATGGATTACTGCAGAACAGACCGTGACAAGATGATCGCAGGTGTTATGGCAGCTGTGCTTGCAACCCAGGGAACTGCATGGGCATCCGCATGGGCCCTGGCTGTAGGCTTCGGTCTGAATATCTTCCTTTCAAACTGGGACCCCAGAAAGAAAGAGGAGAATGCCATCGAGGATAAAAATTGATCAGAGGAATAACAAAGATATAAAAAACAGAAAAAGAAGAAGTGTGCTGGATGGGTCAGCACACTTCTTTTTTTGTCATGAGATTTGTTGTTTTTAATTATTATTTTAATAGATTTGCTATTATGGGATTAAAATTGCAAAAATTTGTTACATCAATTGGGTTTAAAAACTGGTTTATAATTCGCGTTCTGTTACAAAAATCTACCGTAGATCCTTTTTATGGGAGGTTACAGGATCACAGGCTTTTGTGGATAATGTCAAGAACCTGTGCAAGCTCGTTGACATTGATCTGTCCCGGTGCGGAAGCTTTGGTAGCTGCACCGAAGGTAAGGGCGGAACCGAAGGTTTCACCAGCGAGACGGCTGACAACACCGGTACCTGCCATGGACATGGTAATGATCGGGCGGTCGGCGAACTGCTCGGACATTTCCAGCGTGGCACTTAAGAGTGTAAGCACGTCCTGTTTGTTTCTTG
The DNA here is from genome assembly GCF_039062885.1 of Blautia sp. 2227st1_G12_2227SCRN_220401. Classification (NCBI taxonomy): domain Bacteria; kingdom Bacillati; phylum Bacillota; class Clostridia; order Lachnospirales; family Lachnospiraceae; genus Blautia; species Blautia sp. 2227st1_G12_2227SCRN_220401. The sequence goes on from NZ_JBCLNI010000002.1 coordinate 79,793, forward strand.
GCATAACAGCCATTTTCGGGATATCTGCGCCATAGTCCTGCATCATGCGAAGACGGCGCACGATCTCATCCTTCTCAGGAGTTGCGTCAAAATCATGGTTGGAAGCGATGACCTTTACGCCATAGCTGTGTGCTTCCTGGATCATGCTTTTTACGATCTCCTCACCTGTGAAGGCTTCTACATCAATGAGATCTACATAGCCGCTTTTTGCGACAGCCATGTTGAGTGCTTTGTAAGCTTCGTTGGAGATCGCTTTTTCTCCGCCTTCCTTTGCAGTACGGAAGGTGAAGAGGATCGGAGTGTCCTTTAAAACGGTCTGGAGATCTTTTGCCACATCCAGAACCTTGTCTGTGTCAAAAACGTCCTCAAACCAGTCAACACGCCATTCCACAACGTCTACGGGTATCCTTGCGAAGGTCCCTGCCTCAAGGAGGATATCATCCTTTGTCTGTCCCACGATCGGGACACAGATCTTCGGTCTTCCCTCTCCGAGTGTGATATTTCTTACCTGAACTGTTTTCATAATGGTCCTTTCTGATACGACAGGAACAGATAGCAGTTTAGTCGTCGTATCTGATGTTAAGAATCTCTTTCATATGTTCGATCGGCATCGGTTCTCCGGTCCACAGTTCAAATGCAGCGGAGCCCTGGAAAAGCATCATGCCAAGGCCGTTCATTGTCTTGCAGCCAACTTCCTTTGCCATAGAACGCATAGCAGTTTCAAGAGGGGAGTAAGGCACGTCAACAACGATAAGCTCCGGGCGGAAGTAAGACTTGTCCGGAACAACGGACTGACCTTCTAGTGGTTTCATTCCAACACCTGTCGCATTTACGAAAATATAACTGTCAGCCATTTCTTTTTTCAGCTGGTCAAGATCAGCCAGATCATAGAGAACAGCATGGCTTGAAGTTCTGGTGTTGATCTTTTCTACCGTAGATACTGCACGATCCCAGAATTCATCTTTGCGGTTGAAGATCACGATCTCGCCTACACCGTCAAGTGCTGCCTGGATCTCGATAGCAGTTGCGGCACCACCTGCACCTACGATGGTCATTTTCTTTCCGATGGCGTCGATGTTATTGTCTTTCAGTGCTGCCATAAATCCGATACCGTCTGTGATATGGCCTGTAAGATGACCATGATCATTAACGATGGTGTTTACAGCGCCGCACATTTCTGCTGCCGGTGAAAGCTCGTCAAGGTACTGGCCTACCAGAGTTTTGTTCGGCATGGAAACGTTGGAACCTCTCATTTTCAGAGTACGGATGGCCTTTACAGCATCCTCGATCTCGTCTGCACCAACCTCAAATGCAAGATATGCATAATCATAGCCAAGCTTTGCAAAAGCTTCATTCTGCATGGCAGGAGAGCTGGAGTGGCGGATCGGATATGCCATAAGACCAATCAGTTCGGTATGTCCTGTGATTCTTTCTGACATGGTAATAACTCCTCTCATTGGTAAAATCTGGATGAAGATTTGTCTTTTTAAACCTCCCGCCACATAGATCTGAAGAAGCTGCGGACATCTCCGGACGGCTGCGGGGGAGGAAGACGTGGAAAATTTATGTTACGGATCACCGAGTGAACTGTAACAGATCTATATACACTTTCCGGTAGAAGGATTGAAATGTTCCCGGAAAGGGTATAGCGGAAAAATATTAAAAGTATCCCTTCTGCTCAAGAATGGTAAGGATATTGCGTCCTTCCTGGGTACCGTCAATGATTCGTCTTGCTCTCTGGCTGTCGCCGATGTTCATGATCTCAACATCCTCAGAAGAAAATTCCTCTGTGAGGTTCTGGTAAAGCTGTCCCTGAGCTCTCATTCCGAGACATACGAAGCCGTACTCAAATGGAAGCTCATAAGGCTCACCGTCGCCCCTGACAAGGAAGGAAGAATCCTTAACCTCAAGGAGAGCAGTTTTTGTAAGCTGATGTACATTGTGTTTTTTCATCATGGTTTTTGTGTCATTTTTGCTTACCGGGTCAAGATCACGTCCGATCTGATCCATCATCTCAACGATAGAGATGTCTGCGTTTCTGTCAGCAAAGAATTCCACAACATCAAGACCTACAGCACCGCCGCCTACAACAACAACCTTTTTGCCTTCCAGATCCTTCGGAAAATCATTAATGTGGCTGATCATACCAAGAATAGAATAAATATTATGGTTCTCGTTGTCAATACGATCCTTCAGTCCTGCGATCGGAGGCAGAAGCGGAGCGGAGCCGGTGGAGCTTACGATGATATTCGGATGGAACTTGCGGATGTTTTCCGGTGTTCCTTCTGTGTTTTTGAAGATGTAAAGATTATCAAGCTGTTCAGCACGATGCATGAGATAGTGCGGGAAATCAGCAAGACGGTTCTTTGCAGGGATCTTTGAGATCAGAGATGCAAGTCCGCCAAGCTCATTGCCTTTTTCAAGAAGGAAGGTATTGCATCCAACCTCTGCGGCTGTACAGGCAGCTTCCAGTCCGGCAGTGCCGCCGCCGATAACGACTACGTTGCAGTTTTTATTTACATGTTTTTTCTTATATACATCGCCCTCAAGAACAGATGGGTTTACAGTACAGCGGATCGGACGGTTTACACCGATACGGTTTCCGGCACAGCCAACGTTACAGGAGATACATTTGCGGAGGTCACACTCATGACCTGTGGCAACCTTGTTTACCCATGCAGGGTCTGCAATCAGACCACGGCCCATACCGATCAGGTCTGCATCACCGTCAGCCAGGATACGCTCAGCAACCTTCGGGTCACGGACATTACCCATGGAGATACATGGCTTGTTGAATTTTTCTCTTACGGCCTTTGCCATGTAGGAACGCCATCCGTCCGGGAGATAATTTGCATCGATCTGGTACTGGATGGAACCGTTAAGTCCGCAGGAAACATCAAAGATATCAACCTCTTCCTGAAGATAATCCAGGTATTCCAGAGTATCCTCCAGTGTATTTCCGCCCTCCATCAGCTCATCCGCACTGAGACGGAGCATGATCGGGAAGAAAGGTCCTACCTGTTTCCTTACCTCATCGATGACCATACGGCAGAAACGGGTACGGTTCTCAACAGATCCGCCGAACTCATCGGTACGCTTGTTTGTGATCGGGGAGAGGAACTGACTGATCAGATAGGAGTGTCCTGCATGGATCTCTACTGCATCAAAGCCAGCTGTCTGTGCACGTTTTGCAGCCTCACCGTATTTTTTTACGATGTGAAGGATCTCGTCTTTGGAAAGAGGCCGCGGGATCTCGCCGCCTTCTTTGGATGGAACGTCAGATGCGGAAACTGGCTGCATGTTGATTCTGGAAGAAACAGCGGAAGCTCCGGCATGGTTGATCTGGATCGCAATCTTTGTTCCGTATCTATGAATATTTTCACAGAATTTGAAAAGACGTGGCAGATAGTTGTCATGGTCGATGCGCAGCTGTGTGGTTCCGTTGGAGCCTTGCGGGGAATCGATGCTTGCGTTCTCTACGATGATGAGACCTGTGCCACCCTTCGCACGCTGCTCATAATAATTGATATGAAGAAAACTCATTTCGCCGTTCTGTTCACCGTAGTTGGTGCCCATCGGCATCATAACAATACGGTTCTTGATAGTCATATTTTTAACGGTTAATGGGGAAAAAATATGCGGATAATCATTCTTCATCTGAAAAAAACCTCCCTGGTTATTTTAAATAGAATCGTTTGTTTGTGTTAATTATATAACAGAATAATCTATAAAACTAATTCATAATACGAGCAATATAATAAAAATAATCTATAGATTTTTGGATATCATCTTTCAGGCTGCAGGTACTTGCATGCTTATAATGTGAAAAAACAGATGTAGAACGGTAACGCTAACTGGAAAATGGTATCGGATCCAGGGGTTTACATATATGATTTTAACGTGTTATCATAACAAATAAAAAAGATACAGAAAACGGAGAAACGGGCAGGCTGAAACGGATCAAATGTAAGACTGTATTTCCGCGTTCTGTAAAAAGACAGGAGATAGATAAAATGGAATTCTGGGATATTTACGATGCAGATAAGAAACCGACAGGACGGACTATGAAGCGCAATGACTGGTGTTTAAAAGATGGAGAGTATCATCTGACAGTTTTGGGCGTGGTAGCAAGACCGGACAAGACCTTTCTTATTACAAAACGTGTGATGACAAAGGCCTGGGCTCCGGGCTGGTGGGAGGTTTCCGGCGGTGCAGCCCAGGCAGGAGAGGCTTCCCGTGATGCAGTACTCCGTGAGGTAAAAGAGGAGACCGGACTGGACGCCAGTGAGGCAGAGGGCGGATACCTTTTTACATATAAAAGAGAGAACCCGGGGGAAGGAGATAATTACTTTGTGGATGTGTACCGTTTTGTCATGGATGTGGAGGATAAGGATCTGAAGCTTCAGACAGAAGAGACAGACGGATATATGTTTGCAACCCTGGAGCAGATCCGGGCGTTTGCCGCAGAGGGAAAATTCCTACATTATGACAGTATTAAGAAGGTGTTTGAGTTCTGAGCAGATTTCTGACTGGTTTTCCGCGAGGATTTGAAAATAAATGTTGTTTTTTGTGGATTTCTATTTTTGAAAACGTTGTTTTTTGACTTGTTTTCGAAGAATTGTCTTGACATTAAAATTGGTAAATAGTAAAATTAAATCAGATGAACTGCCAGACTGTTTTTTGACCATGAGCAGGTAGCAGAGCGGATTTCAAAGATCTGCCTGACTTTAGGAAGCTGTAAGCCGGATGAATGAAATCCGGCTTATAAAATTATCCAATATTATCAGATCGAGAATAATATAAAATTTTGAAAGCGAGGAATCATCAATGGCGGATGAACATAGAGATCAGATCAGAATCGTACAGGAAACCGTAGCCGGTAAGGAGATCACATTTGCCCATATCATGGGTGGTCCGGCACCTATCATATATCAGAAGCTTGGACTGAATCCGCAGGTGGACTATGGATCATCTGCAATTGGTATCATGAACATGACACCTTCCGAGTCTGCTGTGATCGCATCCGATATTGCTGTGAAGAGCGGTAATGTGTATCTTGGATTTGCAGACCGTTTTACAGGAACACTGATCATAACAGGAGAGATTTCCGATGTGCAGACTGCAATGGAGGAGATCGTGGATTATTTCCGTGATACTCTGGGATATGTAGTATGCAATATCACCAAGAGATAAGGAAGTGTACCATGGAAGAACGGATAACGAAGGAAGAACTGCTGGAGAGGCTGTTTCATGATGATTATGAGAACCTTAAGGGAAGAAGACTTCGGCTGACCCGGGTGAGAGTACCTGGAAAGGAGCTTTCCTTTGCACATGTTTTTACACCAAATGACAGATCGATATATGAGAATCTTGCGTTACATATCGGTGTTCATGAAGGTGAAGATCACAGTGGAGATGCCATCGGCATGGTCCGTGTCACACCCTGGGAGGCAATCGTGGTTGCGGCAGATGTTGCAGTGAAGGCAGCTCATGTGGAAGTAGGATTTATGGATCGTTTCTGCGGGACGCTGATCCTGACAGGCGGTTTTACGGAAGTGATGACAGCCGTGGAGGAAGTGGTACGATTTTTCCATGAGACATTGAAATTCGATGTCTGTAAGATCCACAGGAGCTGAGGCAGGACGGGATAAAAAATGAAAAAAATTTTTCTGATGGGTCGAAGTGAAGCCGGCAAAACATCCCTGACACAGGCACTTAAAGGGGAAGAGCTTCATTATCATAAGACTCAGTATACCAATACAAATGAAGATACTATTGATTCACCGGGAGAATATGCGGAATCCAAGCATTTCAGCGTAGGACTGGCCTGCTTTTCCTTTGAGGCGGATGTGATCGCCATTGTACAGGCAGCCAATGAGCCCTTTAACCTGTTTAGTGACGGCAGCAGGAATTTTCTACTACGGCCGCTGATCGGGATCATCACCAAGGTGGATTCTCCCCATGCCAACATTCCCATGGTCAGACAGTGGATGGAGAACATGGGCTGTGAGAGAATCTTTATGGTAAATAACAAGACCAGGGAAGGCATCAGCGAGCTGATGGATTATCTGCAGGATGATCTCCCGACGCTTACGCTTGAACAGGCGAAATTCAAGCAGAGCCTTGGCCTTAACGAATGGGATTCCATGCCGGAAGGGGTGGAGTATCCGGAATCCATACGGTAAAATAGTAATATTCACGAAAAATGAATAAAAATACAAAATTCAAACAGAAAAAGTAGAAATTCCTCCGGAACTGTGATATACTGTCATCGTTTGGAAGATTCGTGGGCTGAAATGTAAGATCCCCAGAGCATGAAGGATAAAGAGGATAGAAACGGGGCTCGCAGATATATGGCAGAAGAGCTGTATGTCGGGAACACCGGGTATCCGTATCTGACTTCGTGTTCCGGGGATTTTTTATATTCTATACACAGATTTTCCGAATGGATGCAAAAGACAAAAAATAAGAAGGACAGGAGAGGAAAAGATGTTTGAATTATTTGAAAATCTGACCAACTGGCTCTGGGGACTGCCGCTGCTGATCACGATCCTCGCTACAGGCGTATATCTGACAGTACGTTCCGGTTTCTTCCAGTTTCGCCATTTTGGTTACATTGTGAAAAACATGTTCAGTAAAGAACGTCGCCAGGAAGGCGGAGATGACGGAAAGAGCCTGACACCGTTCCAGGCTATTTCCATTGCGATCGGAGGTACTGTTGGTGTATCCAATATGTCCGGTGTTGCAACGGCTATTGCAACAGGAGGACCTGGGGCATTATTCTGGCTCTGGATCGCAGCGCTTCTTGCCATGGTCATCAAGATGGCAGAGGTAACACTTGCTGTATACTACAGAGAGAAACAGCCAAACGGTGAGTACCAGGGAGGCCCGACCTACTACATGCAGAAGGGGCTTGGCGGAGAGAAAAAGCTTCCTTTCTGGAAACTTTTTGCAGTACTGTTCGGCGGCTGTATTTTCATGACATGGTTCATTACTTTGCAGAATTATACAGTATCAGAGGCTGTCGGAAGTACCTTCCACCTGCCGTACATCGTACCGTCACTTTTGTATGTGGCAGCGATTTATCTGATCATCATCGGCGGTGTAAAGAAAGTCGGCGTGATCTCTTCCTATATGACACCGATCATGTGCATGCTTTACATTGTAGGCTCTCTCGCAATACTGGTAGTGAATTTTGACAAGCTGCCGGAAACCTTTGGACTGATCTTCAAGGGTGCATTTACAACACAGGCGGCAGTCGGCGGATTTATGGGAGCCGGTGTTGCAACAGCAATGCGTCTTGGCTTTGCCCGTTCCGTATACAGCAACGAGGCAGGCTGGGGAACATCTCCAATGATCCATGCTTCCGCAAAGACAGACCATCCTGTAAAACAGGGACTGATGGGAGCATTTGAGGTATTTGCAGATACTATCGTAGTCTGCTCCATGACAGGTCTTGTCGTTATCACCACAGGCTACTGGAATTCAGGACTTCAGGGGTCCGAGCTGACACTGACAGCATTTGAGTCCGGAATGGGCTCTGTTGCGAGAGCATTGATCGCGATCAGTATTTTCCTTTTCGGACTGACAACATCAACCGGATGGTTCACCTACTACAGCGTGATCCTGAAGCACTGGCTGAAAAACAATCAGAAGGTTCTGAAGATCGCAGAGAAGATTTTTATCCTTGGAACACCATTATGGGGTCTTCTGGTCACAGTGCTTACTCTTTACGGAAACGGAACACCGGCACAGCTGTGGGTAATTGCAGACTTTACAACCGTATTCCCTACATTTGTAAATGTTGCCACATTATTTATCTTAAGTGGTACCTTCTTTAAACTGCTGAAGGATTACAAGGCGCGTTACATGGGAATCGGTAAAGTAGATAAGGATATGGCACTTTTCTACGAGGATAAAAAAGAAAAAGAGGAAAAATAAACAGTGGATACAATTTTTTTTAACGGATGTATAAGAACACTGGATGACAGTGAAAAAGTGGCAGAGGCTGTGGGAATCGAAAATGGCCGGATCGTTTTTGTGGGAACTGATAAAGAAGCGGAAGCTTTTTCCTGCAAAAAGCGGATCGACCTTAAGGGAAGGCTGATGCTGCCCGGTTTTGTGGATACACATATGCATATGCTGCATTATGCATTTGTGGAAAGATCTGTAAAACTGTTTGACTGCACAAGTGTTGAGGAAATGCTTGCCGCAGCAAAAAAAAGACTGGAGGAGAGCAAAGGTCAGAAGCTGACCTGGCTCTACTGCAGAGGCTGGAATGAGGAGCATTTTGATAAGCCACGCTATCCGCACAAGGATGAGCTGGATGCGCTCTCAACGGAAATCCCCATCATTATGGTGCGTGTCTGCGGGCATGTGGCTGTGTGCAACAGCTGCGGTCTGGAGCTTCTGAAAAAAATCCCGGAGTTCCCGGAGATTGAGAAGGAGGTTGACCTGGATACCGGACTTCTGAAGGAGAATGCAGTACAGTTTTATTCTTCCGTATTGGAAGCACCATCCCAGGAAGAAGTGGAAGACTACATCAAATACAGTGCGAAGAAGCTGAATGAATGTGGATTTACAGGTGTACAGTCCGATGATCTTGCTTCACTTCCGGGGAAAAACTGGCGTCGGATCATGGCCTCCTATAAGGCACTGGATGCCAGAGGAGAGCTGAGTATCCGCCATTATGAGCAGTGCCTTTTTGAGCGGGCGGAGGATGCGAAGGCTTTTATTGAGGAAGGATATCGTACCGGACAGAGGGGGTATCACTTTACTGTCGGACCAATGAAGCTGATCCAAGATGGTTCCCTTGGTGCAAGAACAGCGGCCATGAATGAGCCTTACGAGGATTCGCCGGGAAATACCGGGATCATCACATTCAGTCAGGAGGAGCTTGACGATCTGTTTGCTTTTTTTGACCAGCATCAGATGCAGGCAGCGGTACACTGTATCGGCGATCGTGCCATGGATATGGTCATTGAGGCAGCAGCGAAATCTCCTTACCGGAAGGATAATAAAAAGGGCAGACATGGTATCGTGCATTGCCAGATCACCAATCCGCGTATTTTGCAGGGGATGAAAGACCAGGATCTTCTGGCATATATCCAGCCGGTATTTATCGATCTGGATATGAACACAGTGGAACCTGCCATCGGCGCACACCGTATGGATAAGGTGTATGCATGGAAGAGCATGCTGGATATGGGAATCCATACGTCCGGCGGTTCGGATGCTCCTGTGGTAAGCTTTGATGCCATGGAGAATATTTATTTTGCAGTCACCCGCAAAAATATCAGCGGTCAGCCACAGGAAGGCTGGATCCCATCCGAAAAAATGTCTGTAGATGAGGCGGTGAAGCTTTTTACAAAAAACGCAGCTTACGCTTCCTATACAGAGAAGGAGAACGGAACGATTGAAACCGGGAAAAACGCGGATCTTGTAGTTCTTGAGAAAGATATTTATTCCATTGATCCCGATGAGATCAAGACGGTGAAGGTGGATATGACAGTTCTTGGCGGCAAAGTCGTCTTTGAACGGGAATAAACCATTCCCATAAATATTTATGAAAAAGAAAAAGGAGGAGAGTAAGATGAAGAGAAAACTGGCACTGCTTCTGACAGTGACAATGCTGGCAACAAGTGTGTATACACCGTGGCTGGCAAATGCGGCAGAGTTTACTTCCGGTGAAGAAAACTCTCTGTACACGGAAGAGAAACCGGAAACAGAAGAAATTGAAGAAGAACCGGAAGCAGACACAGAAGAAGCCGGAGAAGAGGAGGTACAGGAAGATATCCTTTCCGACGAAAACACGGACACTGGTGAAGCGGAAGAAATTCAGCCATCAGAGGAAATGACAGAGGAGGAAGAAACACAGGAGCTTCTGCCAGAGCCGGCTGACGGAGAACAGGAATCTGCTTTTGAGGATGGCCAGACAGAAGAAGCCGGCGCAGGTACCACAGGCGTCTGGAACGGACTTAACTATAAGGTATCCAATGGGGAAGTAACGATCCTTTCAGTGGTCTATGATCAGCATTTTGACAAAGACGGGAAAAAGACCGGGGAGGACCGCTGTCAGCAGACAGACGGAAAGATCCCTTCAAGTATCGCAGGCTATCCGGTTACGGAGATCGCAGGAGGAGCCTATGCGAACTGCATTAACATGACTGAGGTGGTCATTCCGTCAACGGTGAAGAGAGTGGAAAGGGAAGCCTTCAGCGGCTGTACTTCTGTTCGCAGTATTTCACTTCCGGATAATGGAGTTACCATCTGTGCCGGTGTTTTTCAGGGCTGTACGGCACTGAATTCTGTTCATATACCGGCATCTGTAAAGGCGGATGGAGCCATCGGGGAAAGTCCGGCCTATGCAGGCGTATTTGCACGATGCAGCGCACTGCGGAATGTAACCTTCGGAGAAGGCATTACCTCGATCCCCAAGGGATTCTTTTTAAGCTGTACCGGGCTTCTCAGTATCAATATACCGGACAGTGTGACAAATATCGAAAAAAATGCGTTTAACAGCTGCGTCAATCTGAAAGATGTCCATCTTTCCGCAAAGCTTGAGTCTATCGAAGCAGGAGCCTTTAATAACTGTAAAAGTCTGAGCAAGATCCAGCTGCCTTCCACACTGAAGGTTTTAAGAGGCAGTGCGTTCAGCGAAACCAGTCTTACAGAAATCAATATTCCGCCACAGATGAAAACAGAGGATTATACCGCAGCCAACAGAGCATGGGGAGGACCGTTTGCAGGTCTGACGACACTTAAGAAGGTTACATTTGAGCAGGGAATGGAAGAAATCCCGAGAGGTATTTTTTATTCACCGGGGTCAATGCTCATGCTGGAGGAAGTGGTTCTGCCGGATTCCGTAAAAAAAATCGGCTATCGGGCATTCTGTAACTGCGGATATCTTAAAGAGATCACACTGCCCAAAAACCTGGAATCTATCGATGCAGATGCATTCTGGAACTGTACGGATCTGAAGCTGAGCAGAAGTGAACTTCCGGCATCCCTGAAAGTCATCAATGGTTCTGCGTTCTATGGCTGTAAAAATATTGACAGGATCGTATTTCCGGAAGGACTGGAATTTCTTGGAGGAAGTGCCTTTGGAGGCTGTACAGGCCTTAACGAGATCAATGTGCCGGCAGGTGTTGATACTGCTTACCGGGAAGCAGGACCTTTTGTAGATTGTTCCAATCTTAAAAAGGTTACATTCGCAAAGGGAATCGATAATGTTCCCTACAGCATTTTTGAGAACTGTAAAGGCCTTGAAACCGTAGAGATCCCGGATACAGTGAAAAAAATTGAGTCCTATGCCTTCAGCGGCTGTACAGGGCTTACAAAGGTGAATATTCCAAAGAACGTAACACAGATCGACAATGATGCATTTCTGAAATGCAGTGCGCTGAAGGAAATCCAGCTTCCGGAATCGCTGGTCTATATGGGATCTGAGGTCTTTAAAGCATGCACGGCACTGGAGAAGATCACATTTCCTTCCCGGAATATTGCAAATGGAACAGGCTCCAATATTTTTGCGGAGTGCAGTTCCCTGAAGAATGCTACGATCCCTTCCGGGGTTACAAAGCTGAATGATAGCCTTTTTGATGGCGTATCAGAAAATTTTGCCATTTACGGATATACAGGATCCTATGCAGAAAGCTACGCAAAGGACCACTCATTCAAGTTTGTTTCCGTAGGAACCACAGAAAAATTAAACTTTAAGATCACATTCAACAAAAATGCGAAAAAAGCAGTGCTGTCGGAGAAACAGAAGACAAAGCTCCTGAAAAAGGGAGAGGCATTCGGAACCCTTCCGGTACCTGTCTATAAGGGATATTATTTCCTGGGATGGTATACCAGAGCAGGAAAAGGCGGCACGAAGATCACTTCCAAGTCTTTATTACTTCTGCCCGAGGATTTGACATTATACGCACACTGGGCAAAAGCAGATCTGACCAAGGCAAAGATCACCGTTGGAAGCCGTACCTGGAACGGAAAGGCATCCCTTCCAAAGGTAACGGTAAAATTTAACGGTATAACCTTAAAATCCGGTAAGGATTATAAGGCATCGACCAAAAGCAAAGAGCCGGGAACCGGAAGTGTGACTATTAAGGGATCGGGTGCTTTTGCAGGATCAAAATCTGTAAAGAAAAATTTCAAGATCAATAAGGCTGCACGTACACTGAAGGTATCCAATGTGATCAAAGGAGCCGGCAATAAAGGAAAAACGTTCACCATTTCCACAAAGATCAACGGAGGTAAGGCAGATAAACCGAAGATCACCTTTAAGAGCAGCAATTCTTCCGTTGCAAAGCTAAACGGAAGTAAGGCGACACTTCAGAAGACGGGATATTCTTATATTACCGTAAATGTAGGCGCCACAAAGCATTACAAGGCAGTATCCAAAAAGGCTCTTGCGGTTCTTCAGGGAAAACAGAACATTACCTTAAATCCGGACGGAATGAAAAAAGGTACAAAAGCCAATACCTATGTTACCTCCGGCGAACTTCTGGCGAAGCCATTAAGAGTCAAGGCACTGGATGAGGCGGCAGTTACCTGCAGCGTGAATGCATCCGGATTAAATGGAGAAGCATGGATCACCGGCGGAGACAAGCTTACGGCAAAGGGTAGAGGAAAGATCACCATCAGGCTCACCGCAAAAGAGAGTAAGCATCATGTTTACCCAAAGACAACCAAAACCATTACGGTGGAGGTGAACGGTTTTGCCGTTTACGGCAAGGAATGGGCTTATGAACAGAACAATAACGGAACCATAACCCTGGTAAGATATTATGGAAAGAATTCCAAGGTCGGTATTCCGTCAAGCCTGAGCATAGCTTCCTCTGCAAGAAAAGTAACAGCACTGGGGGCGGGACTGTTTAAGAACAATACGACGATAACGTCCGTAAGCATTCCTTCCAGCGTAAATACCATTGGAGCCAGTGCATTTGAGGGCTGTAGCAGCCTCAGTGAGGTCAGCAATTCTTCTGCACTTAAGAAGATCGGCGCAAATGCCTTTAAGAACTGTAAAAAACTTAAAAATATCGAATTACCGGAAACGGTTACATCCATTGGAGCCGCAGCGTTTATGAACTGTTCTGCACTTACCATGATCAGGCTTCCTTACGAGCTTACTATCATTGAAGCAAATACTTTCTCCGGATGTACCACAATGGGGGGAGCGCTGTATCTTCCGTTAAATCTGGAGACTATCGGAGATTCTGCTTTTGAAAACTGCCGGGCTATCGGCAAGGTACACGTTTTCGGTTATGTGACCAGAATCGGAAAAAATGCTTTCCAGGGCTGCGAAAGCCTTGCGGAAGCAGCTTATGCCGGAATCAAAAGAGGATGGACTCAGTCCATTTCCTGGGGCGCAGGCAATGAAAAACTTAAAAACGCAAGCCTTACCTCCTATGTTTACGGAGAAAACTTCCTTTCAAGTTTCGTGAAGATGTCAGAAGAAGAATTCCTTACAGATCATGCAGATTACCTTGGAAATGCAGAGATCAGCAAGGTTGCAAAAGAATTGCAGAGTGAATCCTATACTGCAATGGCATCAAAAAGTAAATTTGATGATATGGCAGCAGCACTGATCAGCCAGCTGGAAGCAGGCACACCGAATGTAAAAGCCATATTTGAACATTTTACCGGTGTAAGCTACAGTGAAGATAAGCTTAACATGGAGATGGCCAGAGAACTTCTTCAGAGTATGCAGGAAGAGGACTGGAACAGAAGATATGATTCGCTGGCAGATCTGTTGAAAGTAATAAATGGATTTTTCGGTGAAGCCAAGAATATCCGTGAAAGCTTTAAACTGGACGGGAGAACCCGTTATCAGTTTGCCCGGACAGTTTCCTCAAAGTTTTTAAATGGAGCGGTAGATGCCAGCAAACTGAATAATGCATTTAAACTGTTTACGGATAACTGGGGCAAGATCGAAAAAGCGAACAAAGCAATTGGAAAGGGATTAGACCTTTATGACTTTGTGATCTCCTGGATGCTGGTCCTGCATGTAGAATATGATCAGATCGTACAGCTGATGCATCTGGTTCCGACAGACAGTGGTCTTTATACAGGACTGAATAAGCTGGAACAGTGGTACAGTAAGGATATCTACAGTATGGCGGTGGATTATATAGCAGATGATATTCTGAGTGAAACAGCAGACCTTACCAATGATCTTATAACAAAAGGTATCGTAAATACTGTATGGAAGGGGCAGAAGCTGGGTGCTTCCAGCTATACCCTTGTAGCAAAATGGGGATTTAAACTGGTGGGCAAGGCATTCAGCGGAATCCAGCCATCGATCTCAGCTTACAATAAGGCATGGATCACTATCTGTAATACAAGATATCTTCAGTCCCAGATGGAAAATCTGCGAATAAAACTGGCAAACGGCCAGAATGATAATACAAACAGAAAATATTTTGCAACAGCAGCAAAGGCATACTTCGCATCTCTGCGTCAGCAGGTTGAGTATGTATCCAAAGCTGTTGACAGCAAACAGTCCAGCGAGCTTATGTTCCTGTACAGAAGATACGAACCAGGACTTACCTACAATTCCTACATCTATTCCCAGATCGCACGGTATGAGGGAATCTGACAAAAAAGGAGAAAACTGTAAATAACGCCAAAAAAGCTGTCCGTAAATGCGGGCAGCTTTTTTTACGGGAAACTGAGAAGATGTTACTGTTCACTCCGTTCTCAGTAACAGTAAAATTGATACATGGAAAATACTGATTGAGAAACAAGGGTAAACTGGTTATAATAAAATTAAGAAGTAAGCAGAGCATAGAATGATCAGTAGAAAATGAGGGATGATATATGCCAAAGATGATGCAGGATTTAATCGAACAGTATGTAGAAGAGATCAAGAAGATCTATGGTTCCTATGTACGCCAGATAATCCTTTATGGTTCATGTGCAAGGGGTGACTTTCGTCCGGATTCTGATGTGGACATTATGATTCTGGCAGATATATCAGATCTGGAATTAAAGGCATATGCACAACAGCTCTCGTACATGACCTATGACTTTAATATGGATCATGACACGGATATTAAGCCTATTGCAAAAAGTGAAGCACATTTTAACAAGTGGATTGTGAACTATCCATTTTATTCCAGTAAACTTGCAGAACAAATTTCAAATGATAGTTATGGAATAGAAAATATGGATGCAAAATATCTGGCAGAAGATTTGATCGAGAATGAGCCGAAGCTTTTTGGATAAATTTTTTTACTCTGAATGATATACTGTAAAAGCAACAATAATAAAGATAAAAGCACTCTCTTTACATATAGTAACAGGCAGTATTTACATATCCACAAATTTCAGAACAACAAGGAGAACCGTATGGATCATTTCAAATTACACTCCGAATACAACCCACAGGAGACTAGCCTCAGGCTATCGAAAAACTGGTCAATCATTATAGTGCTTCTTATTGTAGTGGGAATATCTATGGTTACTTTTGGATCCATCGTATGTAATAAATTGCGACAACCACAAAACTATATTGAAGCAGTAGACTCAGATAGTATAGAAATGAAAACTGCTGAATTGTTATCAGGAATTGATGGAACAATGATGTTTCGATACAATTCAAGGGATACATTTAAAACGTTATCTATTTACTTGTCAGAATATCAGCTTGGACAACGAGTTTCACATAAAAAAGTTTTGGAACTTTCCTATGAAGATGTGAAATCTTCCACAAATGGATTGATTGTCATTACACCGGATTTTGATAATTTTACTGCAAAGCTCATCGCAGCAGATAAATATTCAAAATATATGACAGAAATACCAATTTTGGAGGGAGTTAAAAACAGGGAATATTATGGAAGATCAGCAACGACTATTGAAAACAAATGCAGGATAGAGTATGGAACAGAGCAAGGATTAGCAGCACTGATTTATGGAGAAAAAGGATTAAGCTCGTTGCCAATACAGGATATTGCAGGGGAGCATATAGATACAGATAATGAGTACATGTATTACTATTCGGTTGAATTTATAAAATAGCACTAATAAAAAGAAGAGGATGTCACGTAATCTGATTTGATTCGTTGGCATCCTTTTTTGGCATTTAGGACAATAAGCGGGAATCCTCGGCAATTCAATTACCGAGATGAAAGCGCAAGATTGTGCATATCTGCACATTGAAATAATATAATAATCTCCCAATCCCTTGATATTAATGCCGTAACCGGCATATAATCATTCGAAAATATGTTCGATTTTTGCTGCGCATTTTTATTCGTTATGTTATACTATATGTATGAAAGAAAATCTAATACATTACAGGACTTGTGTGTGTAATATTAATTACCATATGGTGTGGTCGGTGAAATACCGGCGGAAGATATTAAACCCAGAAATTGAGGAATACCTAAAGGAACTGGTGCAGCAGATCGCTGAGGATAAAGGTTTTACCGTTCATTTATTTGAATGTGGTGAAGGTGATCATGTCCACTGTTTTGTATCAGCTCCACCAAAGCTGTCCATAACAGCGATCGTCAAGTATCTGAAGGGGATCACCGGTAGAAAACTGTTCGAACGTTTTCAGGAAATAAGAGACCAGCTATGGAAGGGAGAGCTGTGGAACCATTCCTATTATGTGGAAACGATCGGATCTGTATCTGAGGAGAATATCCGCCGTTATATTGAGCATCAGAGCAAGTCGTATTAAACCAAGGTGGAGTGTAGATTTCTATCTGCATAGCTGTCCAAAGGGGGAAGAGGAATGCTGCTGTCACACAGAACATCTGTAAAGATCCGGCCGGAATATTCCAATATCATAGGGCATATGTGTTATGCAGCTTCCAAACTCTGGAATGTCTGCAACTACGAACGTCATCATTATAAAGAGCTGGGACTGGAAAAGTATCCTGACTGGTATTATCAGAAAAAAGCGCATAAAGGAGATCTGTGGTACAGACAGCTTCCGTCACAGATAGCACAGGAGATCTGCAAACAGCTGGACAAAGCATGGAGATCTTTTTATGTCCTGAAAAAGACCGGAGGGGTCAAAGATCCAAATCCGCCCCGTTTTAAACAGGACAATATCCCGGTCACATACATGCAGATGGGGATCCGGCATGAGAAAGGTTCAGATCGGTTGCGGCTGTCTCTGCCAAAGGATCTGAAAAGCTATATGGAAGAAACCTACGGGATCCATGAAAGATTTCTATATCTTGAAAATAAGATTTTCAGGGACATGGATCATATAAAACAATTGCGGATCTATCCGCCGGAAAACGGAAAATGTGACCTTATCGTTATCTATGAGATCGAAGGGACAGAGCAGCTTTCCCAGAATGGACATTATTTATCTATTGATCCTGGACTTCATAATCTGATGACCTGTTATGATTCCGGAAACGGTCGGACTTTTATCCTTGGAAGGAGATATCTTTCATTGGAAAGATACTTTCATAAAGAGATCGCCAGAGTGCAGTCTGTCTGGTATGCGCAGCAATCGGAAAGAGGGATAAAATATCCAAGATCATCGAAACATATCCAGAGACTTTACAGAAAAAAGCAGAATACAGTGAAGGATTATCTTCATAAAGTGACCAGATGGATTGCAGAATACTGCAGAAAAGAAGATATCCGCTGTGTGGTTGTGGGAGATATCCGAAATATCCGTAAAGAGAAGGATATGGGGCATAAGGTCAACCAGAAGTTTCACGGACTGCCATATAACAAGCTGTATATCATGCTGGGATATAAGCTGAAACTGTATGGGATCCAATTGATAAAACAGGAGGAAAGCTATACCAGCCAGTGCAGTCCGTTATCACCGGAAGTATCAAAAAGATATGCAGAAGCAACAAACCGAAAAGAACGGGGCATGTATATAACTGAAGGAGTAAGCTACAATGCAGATGCAGTAGGCGCATTTAATATCCTGCGGAAATATCTTTCCGCATCCGGAAAAGAGAAGACACTGTCCGTAACCGGACTAAAAAATCCAGAAATAATAAAAGTAGCTGTATAGCCGAAAGGCAAGCAGTATTGGTGTCATGGACGTACCCTGAAAAAAGGCGGTATCCCGCCAGATTTCAGATGCTCTGGTAACTAAGTTGCCGAGTAGTTCACTTTTTATGACATTATAGATTTCATAACCTATTTCTTATTTTTCGGTATTCTCTCGGCGAATATCCTTTCAACTTGTGAAAAAGCCGACTGAAATAAAGCTGGTTATCATATCCGACAATCTTAGAAATCTCATGGATGGAATAAGTTGTTGTTTCAAGTAACATCTGAGCATTGTTGATGCGGATTCCCACAATGAATTGCATTGGTGTAGAACCGGTATATTTTTTGAAATTTCGGATAAACCAGCTGACACTCATGCCTCGTGAGGCAGCATAATCATCAATATTGATATTTTGATTGTAGTTTTCACTGAAAAAGGTAACAGCATTATCCATCTCATGATCAAGGTATTCATTTTTTAATATGTGCTCTCTTGTCAGTTCCCGGTGGAAACTGATCAGAAGATAACGTAGCAAAAGGACAAGCATTTCCTCATAATTGTCTTGACAGCGTTGCAGCTCGATAATGATACGTTTGAAAATTTGTTCATATTCATTAGATGTACCCACTTGAAAGACACGTTCTTTATCCGGAAACCCATATTGACGTAAGATATTTTTCACATTGCTTCCTGTGAAGTGAATCCAGTATACTTCTGTCTTATCTTCTCCGTAATATTCATATTTTTGGAGTTCTTTCGGTCTGTACAGTACAATGTTGCCGGCTGGAACAATCGTTTCATTATTTACATTATCAAAATGAAAATGCCCACAACCAGCAGTGATATATATAATCTGATAATCCAGACGACCCTTTGGACGGTAGGTCGGAAGTTTGGGATGTCTGGAAAGACGGTAAGTACCACAGCTACCTACAATCAGCGGACGACTTTTGTCTTTGAAATCCATATGTGAGTGGTTCAAATAACCGGTGTTCAAATACATAGGACAGCACCTCTTTTCGTACTTTTTATCATTGTATCATTTAGTGCATATTTTGTCTAATCCAATTCATAGACATATTTTGCGAATTAGGATAAGCTATATATAACATAACTAAGGAACGTAAACAAAAAGTAAAGTATAAGGTTTGCTTTAGGAAAACAAAGAACAAAAAAGTATATGTATTAGAGGAGAGCTATTTATGATCGTACCACGTTATTATGAAAATCTAAGCGTACTGCACGAAAACACAATGCCAGCCAGAGCCTATTATATTCCGGCATCCAGAAGAATGGATAACTTGGTGGAACACAGAGAAGAGTCAGATCGTATGCAGTTATTGAATGGAACTTGGAAATTCCAGTATTTTAACAGCATCTATGACATTCAGGATTCTTTCTTTGAGAAGAATTATGATACAGAAAATTTTGATGAGATTCAGGTTCCAAGTGTATGGCAGATGGCTGGATATGATACACACCAGTATACAAACATCCGGTATCCATTTCCGTTTGATCCACCATATGTGCCACAGGACATTCCGTGTGGAGCCTATGTACATACTTTTGAGTACAGTAGAGATGAGAAAGCGCCAAAATCTTTTTTGAACTTTGAAGGAGTAGACAGTTGCTTTTACGTATGGATCAATGGCTCTTACATAGGGTACAGCCAGGTTTCGCATATGACCAGTGAGTTTGATGTTACCGATGTACTTCAGGATGGAACGAATACGGTGGCAGTGTTGGTAATGAAGTGGTGTGATGGTTCCTATTTGGAAGATCAGGACAAATTCCGTATGAGTGGTATTTTCCGGGATGTGTACATTTTGAAACGCCCAAAACAGGCAATCAGTGATTATCATATTAAAACAAGAATTGAGGATATGCTTGCGAAAGTAGAAATTGAAATGAAATTCTACTCTCCGTTAAATGTAAAAATTTCGATTGAAGATAGAAACGGAGCAGTTGTAGCACTAGGAAGTATTGCTGAAGAAGGAACAGCTGTATTAGAAATCGCAAGTCCGGAACTTTGGAATACAGAAAATCCATATCTATATAAACTGATTCTTGAAACAGAGAATGAAGTAATTGTAGATCACATTGCATTAAGAAAGATAGAGATTAAAGACCAGGTTATTTATTTAAATGGACAGAAGATTAAATTCCGTGGTGTCAATCGACATGATTCTGATCCGGTTACTGGATTTACAATCAATCCGGAACAGATTACAACCGATCTTACGTTAATGAAGCAGCATAATTTTAATGCGATCCGTTCCAGCCACTATCCGAACGCACCATTTTTCTATGAAATGTGTGACAAGTATGGATTCATGGTAATAGATGAAGCAGATATTGAAGCTCATGGTCCATTTATGATCTACAGAAAAGAAGACACTGATTACAATCGGTTCAAACGATGGAATGAGAAGATTGCAGATGATCCGGTATGGGAAGAGGCAATCGTTGATCGCGTAAAACTCATGGTGGAACGTGACAAAAACCGTTTCTGTATTGTTATGTGGTCAATGGGAAATGAGAGTGCTTATGGCTGCAACTTTGAAAAAGCACTGGAATGGACAAAGAATTTTGATCCAGACCGTATCACACAATATGAGAGTGCAAGATACCGTAATTATGATGAAACATATGATTACAGCAATCTGGATGTGTACAGCCGGATGTACCCAGCGCTTTCCGAAATTCAGGAATATCTGGATAAAGATGGAAGCAAACCCTTCCTTTTGGTAGAGTACTGTCACAGCATGGGAAACGGACCTGGAGATTTTGAAGATTACTTCCAGATGATTCAGGATAATGATAAAATGTGCGGCGGCTTTGTCTGGGAATGGTGTGACCATGCGATTGCTCATGGAACTGCTGAGAATGGAAAGACTATATATGCTTATGGGGGCGACCATGGCGAAGAAATTCATGATGGCAACTTCTGTATGGATGGATTAGTATATCCGGACAGAACGGTACATACAGGACTCTTGGAACACAAGAATGTTTATCGCCCGGCAAGGGTTATTTCCTATGACAAAGAAAGCGGAGAACTGGTGCTTCATAACTACATGGATTTTGATGACTTGAAAGATTATGTGAAGATTAGTTATGAGCTGACACAGGATGGTCTTGTGATCAGCAAAGGCATACTTCCGGAGTTTTCTGTGGCACCACATGGGGAAGGAAAAACAAACCTGAAGATCAATGTTCCAGAGAATGGGAAATGTTATTTAAAACTTATTTACCATCTGAAAAAAGAATTGCCACTGTTGGATGAAGACCATATTCTTGGATTTGATGAAATTGAGGTAAGTAAAGAGGATACAAAATGTAAACTTGCAGAGAAATGGATACCAAAAACAGTAGTGGACTCTGAATTACAGGTAAATGAAAATGATACACAGATTCATATCAAGGGGCGTGAATTTGCTTATACCATAGACAAACGTACTGCACTCTTTACAGAGATGAAATTCGCAGGGCGGGAATATCTGAACCACCCGATGGAATTAAATATTTGGAGAGCTCCAACAGATAACGATATGTACATCAAGTCTGAATGGAAGAAAGCCCACTATGATAAGGCTTACACAAGAGCCTATACGACAGAGGTTGTGCAGGGAAAACATGGCGTGAAGATTACAAGCCATGTTTCCGTTGTGGCAGAGACAGTACAGAAGATTCTTGATGTGACGATTACATGGAAAATAGAAGCTGCTGGAAAGATTGATGCAGATATTGCAGTAACAAAAGACGATGAATTCCCGGATCTTCCGAGATTTGGTGTGAGGATGTTCCTGGATAAAAAACTTTCAGCTGTAAGATACTTTGGAATGGGACCACAGGAAAGTTATTGTGATAAACATCAGGCTGCGAGCCACGGTTTGTACCGGGCAGATGTAGGGGATTTACATGAGGACTATATCCGTCCACAGGAAAATGGAAGCCATTATGATTGTGAATATGTAGAACTTAACAACAGCCGATATGGAATTGTGGCATCCGCAGAAAAGGCATTTTCATTCAATGCTTCTTATTATACACAGGAAGAACTTGAGAAGAAAACGCATAATTATGAACTGACAGAATCAGATAGTGTAGTATTTTGTGTTGACTATGCACTAAATGGCATTGGTTCTAACAGTTGTGGTCCAGTTGTATTGGAGCAGTACCGATTTGATGATGTATTATTCCGGTTCCAGTTTACACTGATACCGTATATAAAGGGATAATAAAGTTTCATGTAACCCGTAAACAAGGAAAGAGAGTCTGATTGTTATGTAAAGTCCGGATATACAGAGCAATCAGACAAAAACAGAGAAAAAACTAGAATTAGACATCATACTCTGTTAGACATCTTGAAATTCTAAGTGCGATGAAGATGAGGAGCAAAGAAATTCGATGGAAGAAAAAAAGTATTTGAAATGGTATAACAAAATTGGATATGGATCAGGCGATATTGCAGGTAATGTAGTCTATGCGTTCCTGACATCTTTTATGATGGTCTATTTGACGGACTCAGTAGGACTTGCTGCAGGTGTCGTAGGTACCCTGATTGCCGTATCAAAACTATTTGATGGTTTTACGGATATATTTTTTGGATCAATGATTGACAAAACACACAGTAAAATGGGAAAAGCAAAACCCTGGATGCTATATGGATATATTGGTTGTGCCATTACGCTGGTCTGCTGTTTTGCAATACCAGTCAGCTTGGGAACAACGGCTAAATATGCATGGTTCTTTATCTCTTATACACTGTTAAATGGTGTGTTTTATACAGCAAACAATATTGCTTATTCAGCACTTACGTCACTGATTACAAAGAACAGCAAAGAGCGTGTACAGATGGGATCTTACCGTTTTATTTTTGCATTTTCAACAAGTCTTCTGATTCAGGCGATTACAGTTGGATTTGTAGATAAATGTGGTGGAGATGCTGCGGCATGGAGAACGGTTGCTATTATCTATGCAATCATTGGTCTGGTCGTAAATACGATTTCAGCACTTTCTGTTAAGGAACTTCCGGAGGAAGAACTTAACGAAGGAGAAGTAAAGGATGATAATGAAAAGTACGGAATGGTACAGGCATTCAAGCTTCTTGTTAAAAACAAATATTACATGATGATTTGTGGAACATATATTTTACAGCAGTTATATGGTGCCATGATTGGAGCTGGCATTTATTACATGACATGGGTACTGAAAAATAAGAATTTGTTTGGACAATTTGCATGGGCAGTAAATATTCCACTGATCATTGCCCTGATTTTCACACCGACATTAGTTGGTAAGTGGAAAGGTATGTATAAACTGAACTTAAGAGGTTATGTCTTAGCAGTCATCGGTAGAGCACTTGTTGTTGTTGCCGGATATATGGGCAGTGTTCCGCTGATGATGGCATTTACAGCTCTTGCAGCCTTAGGTCAGGGACCATGGCAGGGAGATATGAATGCAGTTATCGCATCCTGCTCTGAGTACACTTATCTTACACAGGGAAAGAGAATTGACGGAACGATGTACTCTTGTACTTCTCTTGGCGTAAAAATCGGTGGAGGTATTGGAACCGCTGTTGTTGGATGGCTGCTTGAGTTCAGTGGATATATCGGAACAAATGCAACTCAGCCGCAGTCTGCACTTGATATGATGCAGTTTATGTATCTTTGGCTTCCGTTAATCTTTGATGTATTGATTATGTTTGTACTTTCAAGAATGAATGTAGAAGATGCAAATAAAAAACTGAAAGCAGAAAAAGAAATTGCTGCAGATGAAGTAACAGATGCATCAGACATAAATTAGAATTGACAGGAGAAAGCGTTGTCTGGTCGTTGCTCGATGAGACAGTGCTTTTTTCTATATATAAAGTGATTGAACTGTATTTTGAAAATAAAAAAGGACCACTTCGTTTTTGTGAAATGGCCTTAAGAAAATATTCAGTTTTCACAAAATAGTCCTTTTAGTATTTATACATGGTAAGGATGCTCAAAATATTCGGTGTAGAATACTAAAAGGTCATTCAGATATTTTTTTAGGTTGCTCATTTGCAATTCCTCCTTTCCTTATTTACAAGTTGATTATAAGATAGGTGTAAAAGGATTGCTTGCCAAATCGAAAGAAGATATAGACAAATGTTGCAAAGGGGAGTATTTCATGCAGTTAAAATATGTTGACACAAAAGAGGAGATCATAGCAATAAATAGGAAGTCAAAACATATTGAACCACATCTTCATAATGCACTGGAGATCGTTTGTGTAACAAGTGGAGCATTAGAACTTGGTGTCGGACAGGAACTATACCATATGGAAAAAGGAGATATAGGCTTTGTATTTCCAGATGTTATTCATCACTATCAGGTACTGACACCCGGTGTAAATAAAGCGACTTATCTGATTGCATCGCCATTTACGATAGCCAAATTTGCAGATATCATGCAATCCATGGCTCCTGAATACCCAATCATCAAAGCGGAAAAGGTTGAATCGGAGGTATATAGGGTTATAAATGCAATTTTAGAGACAGAACAGTCGGATATTACTGTTGCACAGGCATATCTTCAAATTGTGTTGGCACGCTGCATAGGAAAATTAAATTTGGTAGAAAAGAGCAGTGTGGGGAGCAACGATCTTATTTACCAGACAGTTTCCTATATATCAGCAAATTTCAAGAAGAAGTTTTCTCTGGAAGAGATGGCAAAAGACCTGGGCGTGAGCAAATATGTTTTATCCAGACTCTTTTCCAAGACATTCCATAGAAACTTTAATCAATATCTTAACGATGCAAGGCTGAACTATGCATGCCATCGTTTGGAAAATACGAGTGATTCTATTACAAATATTTGTCTGGATAGTGGATTTGAAAGTCAGAGAACGTTTAACCGAGTATTTAAAGAAAGATATAAAATATCACCAAGTGATTATCGAAGTACTTGTGTGAAAGAGATGTTGTCATAAAAGGTTCTGTTGATCGAAATATTTACTTTGATTTTACAGTGCTATGTATTTGATTTCATGTGTGGATGATATAATATAAAAGTATTTGTAGAAAAAAGAGTTTTATTCTATTATGAAAAGAGTAAGGTGTATTCTAAAGAGACAAGAAAGGCAGGGCGCATATGAACATGATAAAATCCATAATCGATTTTAATGAAAAAAAAGGATTCATCTGTGATATGGATGGTGTGATCTATCATGGCAATCAGATATTGCCAGGTGTTCCAGAATTTATCCAGTGGTTGCATGATGAAAAGAAAGAATATTTGTTTTTGACAAATAATAGTGGATATACACCACGAGAATTAAATCAGAAACTGGCTAGGATGGGACTTGATGTGCCAGAAGAACATTTTTATACCAGTGCATTGGCAACAGCCGCATTTTTAAAAGAACAGGCGGCAGGCTGTTCGGCATTTGTGATAGGAGAAGCCGGCCTGTTAAATGCACTTTATGATGTAGGTATCACAATGAATGATGTAAATCCGGATTATGTTGTTGTGGGAGAGGGACGCTCCTATTCATTGGATACATTAACAAAAGCAACGAATTTAGTTCTGAAAGGTGCAAAGCTGATCGGAGCAAACTCAGATGTTTCCGGACCGATTGAGAACGGCATTGCTCCTGCTTGTCGTGCATTGATTGCACCTATAGAAATGGCAACAGGTACACAGGCATATTTCTGTGGGAAACCGAATCCACTGATGATGAGAACAGGATTGAATATGCTTGGATGTCATTCAGCAGAAGCTGTAATGGTTGGGGATCGTATGGATACAGATGTGATTTCAGGAATGGAAAGTGGTATGTCTACTGTATTGGTTCTCTCTGGATGTTCAACGAAGGATACACTCAAAACTTATGCTTATCTTCCGACAATGGTATTGAATGGAGTGGGAGATATCGCCAGTATGGCAAAAGCAAAAGAGGAATAGTGTGATTAGGCAAATACCAGGAGGTAAAGTATATGATGAAACTTGATAATTTTGTAGGAATGATGACAGGACATTTTGATAATAAGGATCAATTTAATAAGATGCAGGCAGAAGGGAAAACATATCCATATGCGGAACATGTAAATACAATCTGTAATGACAAAATAAATAACCTTCCTGAAGATTTCAAAGGAAAATTTGTTGTTGAAGAGAGTTATTATGAAATTAATGGAAAACGTCATGCATCTCCACATCTTTTCCTTATCACGGAAATAGAACAGGGAATTTTACTTTCTTCTTATAAAATTCCAAAAGGAGAAGATAAAAATACATTTTCATATGATTCTATGAAGAATGTTGATTACTCTAAACTAGAAAAATCTGAAAAATTTAATCCGGCACTTTATCATGAAAAGGACGGAATCTGGGAGGGAGGCAGCACAAGCCAGTTCTCTCCGGTAATGACATTCAAACTTTGGGAAAAGTTTTCCAACAATTTTCTGGAAGTATCGGAAAGCATGGAAGTTAATGGAAAGAGAACTTTTGGATATGATGAACCAATAATTTATAAGCGTGTATAATCAAAGGTCTGCATATTGGGATGAACTTCAGTTTGTAGAGGACTCGATGAATTTGCGTAATATTGGGCGTTACATGAATGTTAATTTAAGAAAATAATATGGTAAGCAAAAGCGGGATAACTTTTCAAATATAAAAATAAGCGATATTATAAAAATTCTTTTTCAATTAAAAATAAGAAATAATTATCTGCCGTACGACGGCAAAAGAAAAAAGTACAAATAAGAATCGAACATTTGTACTTTTTTTCTTGAGTTAATCTATATACTTTCAAAAATTTATTTGATATAATAGGGACTGTTACAAGAACAAACAGTAAAAATATGACAGGACCGGAGGTTAGTATTTTCAGGTATTTCCGAGTGCTGTTTTATCCGCAAATATTAGTTTTGTGACTTTTATTCGTAACGAGGTGAGAAACACATCTATTCACTATAAAAATGAGCTTTTCGTTACGAATCTGGGTACGAATTTTTAGCTGATAATGATCATAGTAAAAGTCACAAATGGAGGGATTTACCATGAATGAGTTCAAATTAAAAGCCCCATACAAGCCAACCGGCGATCAGCCCCAGGCCATCGAGAAATTGGTCGAGGGATTTAAAGAAGGCAACCAGTTCGAGACTTTGCTTGGTGTTACTGGCTCCGGTAAGACTTTCACAATGGCGAATGTCATTGCCCAGTTAAATAAACCAACTCTGGTACTTGCCCACAATAAAACACTGGCGGCCCAGCTTTACGGCGAGATGAAAGAATTTTTTCCTGAGAACGCAGTGGAATATTTTGTCTCCTACTACGACTACTACCAGCCGGAGGCTTACGTTCCTTCCACAGACACCTACATCGCTAAGGACGCATCCACTAACGATGAGATCGATAAGCTCCGTCTCTCCGCCACAGCAGCCTTATGTGAGCGCAAGGATGTAATCGTGGTTTCGTCGGTATCCTGTATCTATGGCTTAGGTGCACCTCAGGAGTTTTTTGATATGATGATCTCTCTTCGCCCTGGAATGGAGAAGGACCGTGATGAGGTTATCAAACAGCTGATCGATATCCAGTACACAAGAAATGAGATGGATTTTCACCGTGGAACATTTCGTGTCCGGGGTGATGTGCTGGAGATCTTTCCGGCGAATTCTACAGACCGGGCAGTGCGTGTGGAATTTTTCGGAGATGAGATCGAGCGTATCACAGATATCGATGTGCTTACCGGAGAGATTAAAAGTGTGGAAAACCATGCAGCGATTTTCCCTGCATCTCATTACGTTGTGCCTCAGGAGCAGATCCGTCGTGCAGCAGATGCCATTTTGGAAGAGATGAAGCAGCAGGTGGAATACTTTAAAAGTGAGGATAAGCTGATCGAGGCTCAGAGAATTGCGGAGCGTACCAACTTTGATGTGGAAATGATGAAGGAAACGGGATTCTGCTCCGGGATCGAGAACTACTCCAGGCACCTGACAGGGCTTGCACCGGGGCAGCCACCGTATACACTGATGGATTACTTCGGAGATGATTTTTTACTTATTATAGATGAGTCCCATAAGACAGTTCCCCAGGTTGGCGGTATGTATGCCGGTGATCAGAGCCGTAAACAGACACTGGTGGATTACGGCTTCCGACTTCCGTCTGCTAAGGATAACCGTCCATTGAGCTTTGATGAATTCGAGAACAAGCTTGACCAGGTAATGTTTGTATCTGCGACACCGGGAGAATATGAATATGACCATGAGCTTCTCCGCGCAGAGCAGATCATCCGTCCTACAGGGCTTCTTGATCCGAAGGTGGAGGTGCGTCCGATCGAAGGACAGATCGATGATCTTGTAGCAGAAGTAAATAAGGAAATTGAAAAGAAAAATAAAGTCCTGATCACGACCCTGACCAAACGTATGGCAGAGGACCTTACCGATTATATGAAGGATCTGGGAATCCGTGTCCGATACCTTCATTCAGACATTGACACTCTGGAACGTGCGGAAATCATCCGCGATATGCGCCTGGATGTGTTTGATGTGCTAGTCGGGATCAACCTTCTGCGAGAAGGACTGGATATTCCGGAGATCACGCTGGTAGCGATCCTGGATGCAGATAAGGAAGGCTTCCTTCGTTCGGAAACATCCCTGGTACAGACTATCGGCCGTGCTGCCCGGAACAGCGAAGGCCATGTGATCATGTATGCAGATAATATGACAGAATCCATGGAAAAAGCAATCTCGGAGACAGAAAGAAGGAGAGCGATACAGGAGGCTTACAACAGGGAGCATGGCATCACTCCAACCACGATCAAGAAGGCGGTCCGTGATCTGATCGCTGTTTCGAAGAAGGTGGCAGAGACAGAAGTGAAGCTTAAGAAGGATCCGGAATCCATGAACCGAAAAGAACTGACGAAGGTGATCGCTCAGGTAGAGAAGCAGATGCGTGCTGCGGCAGCAGACCTGAATTTCGAGCAGGCTGCTGAGCTGAGAGACAAGATGCTCGAATTAAAAAAGAATCTGGAAGAATTAACGGAATAGGCTGCGAAGCAGCTGACAGTACAACACCCCTGGCTGTAATATCCAGGGGTGTTGTCGGGTATGCTCGATCTGTTTTGGGGAAAAGCTTATTTTGTAGTTGAAAAGCCCAGGGAGCGCAGGGTGATGCCGGAGCCCTTGAGAAGATCAGTCCAATATGGAATAGCCATATCCAGAGTGTCGTTGGCAAGCTCGGAAGCATCTTTTTGTGTCAGAATCTGCCTTAGCTTGGAAGAACTAATCCTGGGAGCGGCCTCTGTAACACAGACTGTGCCAGGCAGAATTGCCGATTCTGCCGGAAGCATGGTCAGTACAAAGACTGTTATCAGAGATATCAGGATTTTTTTCCATTTTTTCATAGCGATCCCTCCTTCGAAAAAATATGATGGTTCTCTTTATTGATTGATTATAAGTAAAATTCCGGAGAAGGGCACTGGCATTTGTGCCAGTAACTTTGTTATAAAGAAGAGAAGAAGTTATGTATGCTGTTCCCGATAGGCGGAAGGTGTGATCCCCATTTTCTTTTTGAAGCTGGTGCTGAAATAATATTGATTGGCATAACCACATTTCAGGCTGATCTCCTTCAGACTCATAGTAGTCGTAGTCAGGTAACGGGCGGCTGCGGAAATTCGCTGAGATGTGATAAAGTCACTGAGACTGATTCCCTGATTTTTTTTGAAAAGAGCACTTAAATAAGCAGGGCTTACATTGGCAGAGGCAGCAATATCATTGAGGCAGAGCGTATTGTCAGTGTAGTGTTCGTTGATATAGGAAATCACCAGTTCGCAGAGCTTCTGGTGATAATCATTCATGGAGGAATCAAGCTTCCGACATAAAAGATGGCACAGATCCTTCAGCCATTGACATAGCTCTTCCGTATTATGAAACTCATTTATGTGGTTGTAAACATACAAAATTTTAGCTTCAAGGTCATGCGTATCCAGATTTAATTCATAGAAAAATTTCAGGATCCGGCCAAGAAGAGAATAAATCTGTATGAAAGCGAAATTCTTTGTGCGAAATTTCTGAGTGAGCCAGTCGGAAAAATTCTGAAACCAGAGATCTATGGCAGCGGTATCCTTTTTGCAGAGAAGCCGGATCAGTTCATCCTCCTTTGTATCTGAAAAATCTGCAACAGACAGATCGGAACCCAGAGCCTCTCTTCCGTCAAAGATATTCTGATGCGGGAAAAAGAATCTGTATTCCAGTGCATGTACGGCGCTTTTATAAGAATGGTTCAGGTTCCAAAAATCCTGGACAATTGTTCCAATACCTGCGTTGAGAGAAAGTCCCAGTGGCTGGCAGGCATCTGCGATTGAGGAAATAAGTCCGCTGGTAAGCTGGCGGAAGCTGTTGGACTGACAGCCGCTGTGTCCCAGAATGCACAGATAGCCATCCATATCCGGGAGAAGATACACAAAATCAAGAGAAGCGGTTTCCTCAGTTATCAGATCCTGAAGGTTGAAAAGCTCCATCTGAAACTTTTCAATCCCGTAAACAGCTTTTAGATCCGGAGCATTTTCAAGCTCCAGAATAACAACTGTATAAAAATCATAATTCAGCTCCAGGTTCAGATACTTAAGATAAGGCTTCAGTCGGTAGGCTGCTTCAGAAGACGGAAGGTGTGTGATCTCGCGGAAAAATTTTTCCGTAAGAAGAGGCCTGCTTTGTTTCAGAAGCTGGAGATTTTTCTGTTCCTTTTCCATCAGTGCAAAAGCGTTTTTTACCTTCTGGATAAGATAGGCATAATCCAGAGGCTTTTCGATATAATCCAGAGCACCGAGGAGCAGAGCGCGTCTTGCATATTCAAATTTATCATAGGCACTGATCAGGATGATCTTCACCATAGGATTGATCTCAAGAGCTTGACGGCTCATGGAAATGCCGTCAAGATCAGGCATTTCAATGTCAGAAATGATCAGATCTGCCGGTTCTTTTTTCATGGCTTCGATAGCAGAGGTTCCATTGTAGCAGACATGGATGATCTCTGCATTCAGTGTTTCCCAGTCTATGTTTTTTTCGATACCTTCTGCAGATAAGTAATTATCATCTACGATCATTATTTTTTTCATCGATATCTTCCTCCATCTGTTCGAATTCAATGGTGACGTATGTGCCGTTTCCGGGGTTGCTGCGGATCCTTACGGAACCGTTTCCGTATAATGGGTTGGAAATACGGGAACTTACGTTGGAAATTCCAAAATGCTTCTCATAATCAATAACATTATGCTCAATAGCATGGCGCAGCTGTGCAAGGGTTTCGGAGTCCATGCCGGCACCGTTGTCCTCAATGGAGATCACAACCGTATCATCGCCATAAAGAACATGGATCGAAATGAAAACAGCTGGTGTGCCCGAAGAAATCCCGTGCAGAATGGAATTTTCGAGAAATGGCTGAAGTGTAAACTTGCAGATCAGGAAATTTTCGATTCCATCTTCTGCTTCGATCTCCCAGTCCAGATTATCTTTATGACAGAGCTTTTCCATTTCCAGATAAAGCCGGGCAATTTCCAATTCATCTTTAATAGGAATAAGTTCCTTTGATTTACGCAGGGTAAGACGGTAAAAGGCAGTCAGATTTGCAATCATCTGATCAGCAATGTCAAGCTTTCCAAGGGACTGGCAGGTACGGATCGATCCCAGGATATTGTAAAGAAAATGCGGATTGATCTGTGACTGGAGCAGCTGGTATTTCAGACGTTCTTCGTTTACGGAAAGATTTACAATGGACTTCAGGTTTCCGGCTATTGTGTGCTGCATATCTTCAAAGGTGATGCCCAGTCTGTCAATCTCATCATACCTGGAAGGATCATCCGGGTGGGGAACAGTAACGATAGATAGATGTTCCGGGTCATATCCCAGCTGAAAGGCTTCCATTGCATAGGAAAGTGCAGTGATCTTCCGGGTAAGATTTTCGGAAAACAGGATAACGATGATAACAGTAAGGAGCAAGAAAATAAGGACAGTGATCAGTAAGGCACGGATCAGGATGTGCGTGTTGCCCTGAATATAGCTTTCCGGGATTTCGGTAACATGAAGCCAGCCATTGCTTAAGGTGCAGCAGTTATAATATTTGTCGCCGCTGTGAAAAGAAGAATCTGCATTTCCTTTGAGTTTCTGAAACTGTGCTTTGGAAATTCCGGATAAATTCAGTGAGGATGTATTTTTTGCTGCAATCTCTCCGTGATCTGTGAGAATGTAGCTGTATATGCGGGAATCCAAAGCAGCAGGCTGCAGATAAGTGGTAAGCTCTGAGGTGTCCAGAGCAATGCCGTAGGCGTATTCCAGAATACCGGTGGCCTGATTTTTCAGTGCCCGGACGCAGAGGATCACATCGGCAGATGATTTTTTTGTGGACAGTATTTTAGGCAGAGGCATATTGGAAACCGGTATCCAGACAGAGGAAAAGCCTGAACCGGAAACAATATTTTTATCCAGACCATATGCAGAAAGCTCATCTGTGGAAAAGAAGTACAGGCTTTCTTTTGAACCGAGCTGATCGGGCTGCAGAAAAACATATATATGGAAGAAATCGAATGTGGATTTATACAGCGAAATATTGTTTTTTACAGTGGTGAATTTTTTCAGTGCATCTACCTTATTAGAGGAAGGCTGATTTAGGGAGTACATTTGAAACTGTATGGTATCTGCTACATTTTCAACCTGACCGAGGCGGTCGTTCAGCTGAGAGACCAGCTGCTTGTCAGTCATTACGGCAGAATCGATGATACGATCTCTGGCAATGTTATAGGAAATGTGATAGCTGATGAAGGTCAGGGAAATCAGAGGTACCATAGTTGCGATCAGAAATGCGAGCAGGAGCTTATAGCGAAATGAGGAAAAAATGGGTGGGATACATTTGTGGAATTTCATAGTACATACTCTCCTTTATGTCGAAAACAAATTAATGAAACCGAATCCAGCTGTGAAAAAAAGCCGTTACAAATATAGATTATATAAAAGGATTATAAAAAATTAACAACAAAAATACAAGAGAACGAAAAATAATATAAAGAAATCATAAAATATTGTATTTAGAATGAGGGGGCTCTCTGGTATCCTTAAACCATCAAAAACAGGTGTGGACAAACACGAAAATGTCCAGAAAGGAAGAAAGATATGAAGAAAAAAGTAATGAGTGCAGTTTTGGCAGCAGCGATGGTTGTGGGTATGGCAGGTAACGTGGTTACTGTTTCCGCAAAGGAAAAATATGATCTTACCTTATACAGCGTCAACACCACAGACCCGGATTTTGAGGACTGGCTTGCAAATGTGGAAGATGCCACGGGCCTGAACATTAATGTAATTGCGGCACCTACAGATACAGATACCCGTCAGCAGAAGATCACCACAATGCTTTCCACAGGAGATACTTCCGTGGATGTCATTGAGATCAACGATGAGATGAGCGCGGCATTTAAAAATTCCGGATGGCTGGAAGGACTGAACGATACAGTAATGACAGATGATATCGCTGATCAGTTTGCCCAGGGATATGTAAAGGATATGATCACAGATAAGGACGGAAACATCGTCGGTGTTCCAGGCTATACAGGATATCTTGCATTCTGGGTAAATCAGGAGATCATGGATGAGGTCGGAATCAAATCCATTGATACAAAAGAGGATTTCATGAAGTATATGAAGGCTGTTTCCAAGGACGGAAGATTCGGCTACGGCGGTTCCTGGGAGAAAACCTATGCATTTAACGAGCTTGCACAGTTTGTAAACATGTTCGGCGGCGATTATTTTGACTGGACCAAAGAGGAAAACAAGGAAGCAGTTCAGTTCCTTCACGATCTGGTTGCTAATAAAGAAACATCCATCGAACAGATTGCAGATAAATATGACCAGATGAATCCGAAGATCAATGACGGAAAATACGGATGCTGGTTCATGTGGGGCCTTGGAACAGATTATGCAAAGGCAGATATGCTTGGCGCAGATAAGATCCACATGGAAATGGTACCGGATTTCAGCGGCAAGGGAGAGCGTGCGATCTTTACAGATTCCTGGAGCTATGTTCTCAACAAAGCATCCAAGAATAAAGATGCAGCTGTGAAATTCCTCCAGTATATGGCTGATGAAGGCGGAATGGAAGCTTCCTATAAAGCATTTGACAGATATCCTGCAAGAAAGGATGTTGCAGAGAAGGTAGTTCCGGATTCTGACCCGGCAAAAGAAATGTACAGCAGATATGCAAATGAATGCAATGTACAGGGACGTCCGATGGTGGCACAGACAATGGAATTTATCAGCGATATGGGAACAATCTTCCAGTCCTGTATGAAAGACGAGATTACAGTTGATGAGTTCTGCAAGAAGGCTCAGGATGTGGTAGATATGTATAAGTAAAAGATATAAAAAAACAGCAATGTAAAGCAGAGGTAAAAGTCTGCTTTACATTGCTTGATGAACAGGGAGGAAAGTTCCATGACAATAAGCAAAAAAAATATGAAGTGGATACCATGGCTTTTGATCCTGCCGGTTGTACTGATTCGAGGTTTTACAACAGTATATCCCATTCTGATGACTGTGAAAAACAGCTTCTTTAATATCAGTATCCTTGCAGGTATCAATGAATTTATAGGCTTCAAGAATTACCTGAAGGTATTTTCTGATCCTAAAGTGCTCACATCGATCAGCTTTACGGCAATATTTGTGGTTGCTTCCATGATCTTTCATGTGATCCTCGGAGTTATCCTGGCACTGATCCTGAATATGAAATTCAAAGGCCGCCGTTTTCTGAGGACCATCGTGCTGATCCCGTGGGCTATGCCTGCAGTAGTAGCCGGTATGGCTGCAAAATGGGCATTTAACAATGATTATGGTCTGATCAATGATTTTATCCGCTGGTTTGTACCGGGTTACCAGAACAGCTGGCTGATCAATACAGGTACTGCAAGAGCAGCGGTAATTGCAATGGACCTGTGGAAGGACCTTCCGTTCTTTGCAATTCTTGTACTTTCCGGACTTCAGTTTATTTCCGGCGATATCTATGAGGCAGCAAAGGTAGACGGTGCAAACGGGATCCAGAGCTTTTTCCGGATCACACTTCCGCTGATCGCAAAAAATGTCCTGACTTTATGTATTCCGTTCACACTCTGGAGACTGACAACCTTCGATCTGGTTTATTCCATGACATCTGGAGGCCCTGGAGAGGATACTGCGCTGATCGCATACAGAATCACAACAGAAGCATTTACAAATCTAAACGTAGGATATGCTTCGGCGCTGGCTATGCTGCTGTTTGTTGTAATGGCGATCTTCAGCTGGCTGAATATACGTGTTATGAATAAGTTTGACAGTTAGGGGGAATTATCGTGAAGAATACAGGAAAATATAATGTTTATCATGGAGTGGTAGCCGTTGGAAGATGGGTTCTGTTTGCAGTTGTGGCTTTTCTGATCCTGTTCCCGGTTTACTGGATCTTTATTTCTTCGATCACACCGTCAGGAGAACTGTTTAAAACACCGATCGATTATCTTCCGGATCATCCCACACTGGAAAGCTATAAATTTCTGATACAGAATGTAGGACTGCTTTCAAAGATCGGAAATACAGTTCTGATCGTAGGCATTACACTTGTGATCAGTACCGTGCTGTGTGCAATGGCTGCCTATGGCTTCTCAAGATTTAACTCAAAGGGAGTTTCTGTTGCATTTGCGTTTGTTCTGGCTACCATGCTGATCCCTGAGGTTGTCACAGCCCGCCCGCTGTATGAGTTTATGCAGAAGGTAAAGCTGTATGATACATATCCGGGACTTATCCTTCTTTATATCAGTACCGTTATACCGTTTACGGTTCTGATCCTCAGAAACTTTGTCGGTGAGATCCCGATCTCACTGGAGGAGGCAGCTGCTATTGACGGCGCATCTTTTTCACAGAGACTGTTTACGATCGTTCTGCCGCTGATGAAGCCGGCAATCGCTACGGTTTGCATTATCAACTTTATTACCTGTCTGAATAACTTTTTCACACCGTTGTTTTATTCAAATGGTATTCAGGTACTTTCTGTTTCCATCGTACAGCTTCCGTTACGTGACAACATGTATGGAGTTCCGTGGGATCTGGTCAGCGCCATGGGATGGATCATCCTTCTTCCGATCATTATCTTTGTAGCTGTTTTTGAGAAACAGATCATGGATGGTATCATGGCAGGTGGAGTAAAAGCGTAAATATAATATTTTTAATTTCCAAAAGAGAGGAGAAAACAGATATGTATCAGGCATTTACAGGCGGACTGGGAGGGATCGCACTTGCAAAGCATGGAAAAAGCCGTGCGATCAACGCAGAAAATCCTCATGGAGAAAAAGGCAGAGGCGGTATGGCTGCAAGTCATCTGGGACCGTCCAGAAAAGGAAGCCCGTGTCTCAGGGATATTGAGCCGGGAACTGTGGTAACTCTGGCAGAAATGGAAGGACCGGGACAGATCAATCATATCTGGATCACCGTTGATAACAAGACTACAGAGGCAGATTGCTTTGTACTGAGAGATCTTGTAATCCGTATGTACTGGGATGACGAGGAAACTCCTTCCGTGGAAAGTCCTCTGGGTGATTTCTTCTGCTGCGGATTCGGAAGGGAATGTTTTGTAAATTCTGTTCCGGTGGCTGTTGTTCCAAACAGGGGCTTTAACTGCTATTTCCCGATGCCGTTTAAGAAGAAAGCAAAGATCACACTGGAAAACCAGCATGCAAATAAAATCCCGGCTTTCTTTTATCAGGTAGATTACTGTCTCTATGATGAGCTTCCGGACGATATTGCTTATTTCCATGCGCAGTGGAGAAGGGAACGGTTGACAGAAAAAACAAAAGATTATACAATTTTGGATGGAGTAAAAGGAAAAGGCCATTATATAGGAACCTACATGGCACTTACCACACTGGAACGTTACTGGTGGGGCGAGGGAGAAATGAAGTTTTATATTGACGGAGATGAGGAGTATCCGACCATCTGTGGAACAGGAACGGAAGATTACTTTGGTGGTTCCTGGAGCTTTGCCAAACAGGTGGATGGAAAAACCGTGGAACAGAATTATAACACGCCGTATCTGGGATATCCGTATTATTCTGCCCATGACGAGCTGATCCACAATTTTTATCATAATGATGACTGCCCGCCAATGAGAGGCTTTTACAGATGGCATTTACAGGATCCAATCTGCTTTGAAGAGGATCTTCGCGTTACGATTCAGCAGATAGGCGTCGGATACCGTGGCCTGTTTGAACGACAGGATGATGTGGCAAGTGTAGCGTACTGGTATCAGACACTTCCTCATGCACCGTTCCAGCCGTTGATGTCAAAAGAGGATAGATGGCCCAGATAAAAAGGGTGGTAGAGATTGAAAAAACAGGTATTTTGCGGGGTATTTGCCCTGGCTCTGGCAGTGACAGGATGTGGAGTCCAGAAGAAGGAGGCTGCATCTGATATTGTGCCGGAGAACAGACAGGAACTGACGATCCTTCATGTGGATGCAGGCACAGAAGGCTTTGATTCTTTTATCAGCCAGGCGGAAAAAGATCTTGGAATAAAGATCCATATTGAAAAATGTCCGGCCAATGCGGACAATCGCCAGGCCAAAATAGCAACTCTTCTGACATCAGGAGATGATTCTGTTGATCTGATCACAGTAAATGATGAGATGATATCCGAATTTAAACATAAGGGATTTCTTCTTCCGTTGGAAGATACGGTTATGACAGAGGAGACAGCGGCGAATTTTCTGCAGGAATACCTGAAAGAAATATGCATGTCAGACGGACATATTTTTTCGGTACCGTTCAGGATGGATATCATGGCATTCTGGGTGAACCAGGAATTGCTGGATCAGGCTGGTCTGGACAGACTCTCCTGTCTCAGTGATCTTGAGATCCTTCAGAAAAAGCTTCAGAATACGGGAAAATATGCATATGGGGATGCATGGGAGATTTCTTACATATATAATAGTATCAGCGAGTATGTCGATTTTTTCGGAGGAGATTATACAGACTGGACGGATCCGAAAACAAGAGAAGCGGCAGAATATATGAAGCGAATGCTGGATACAGGGATGATATCAGAGGAGAATCTGATCGACCAGCATGACCAGCTGAATGAAAAATTTATAAACGGCCAGTATGGATGTATGTTTATGTATACCGGTGTGTTGAGTACTTTTCAGAATGCAGGCGTGTATGGAAAAGATAAGATCCATATGGCACCATTTCCGGAATTTGACGAGAAGGTGACCAATATCGCAACCTGGCAGTATGTACTGAATAAAAATTCTGATCATAAAGAAGCAGCTCTGAAGTTCCTTCAGTATGTGTCCGGATATGAGGCCAGTAAAAATTACGGACAGCTGACAAAAATGTGTCCGGCAAGACTGGATGTGATCGAGGATAAGAATTTTGATCTGGATGGCATTGAAATGATCCGGCAATATCTGAAAGATTATAAGCTGAAAGCAAGACCACTGTGTGCCGATTCCATAGAAGCCGTTTCGTCCATGGGAACGGAATTTCAGAAATATATGCTGGGACAGAAAACAGAAGCGGAATTTTTTGCCGGGGCACAGAACTGCATAGACCAGTATTACAAAAAAGCATCGTACTGATGCTTTTTTTGTTTTGAAAAAATAAGAACTTTTTTTCAAAACATATTGACAAATATTTTACATGGTGATATCTTAAAGACTGTAGATGTTAGCACTCCACTAAAATGAGTGCTAACAGATGTAAAAAAAGAATCAACATCCGTCAGGAAAGAATAAAAAGGAAAGGAGATGGATTCATGGAAGAGGTGTTGAATGAGCGCAAGCAAAAAATCTTAAAAGCAATCATCAAGACCTATATGGAAACCGGAGAACCGGTTGGTTCCAGGACCATTTCCAAGTATGCGGATCTCAATGTCAGTTCCGCAACGATCCGAAATGAAATGTCAGACCTGACAGATATGGGCTATATCGTCCAGCCTCATACCTCAGCAGGAAGGATTCCTTCAGATAAGGGCTACAGACTTTACGTCAATGAGTTGATGAAGGAGAAGGAAGCGGAGGTCGCAGAGCTGCGAGATCTGATCATTGAGAAGACAGATAAGATGGATAAGGTGCTTAAGAAGGTTGCGAAGGTTCTTGCTTCCAATACCAACTATGCTACCATGGTTTCCGTTCCGCAGTACAGCGGCAACAAGATCAAGTTCATCCAGCTGTCGAGAATGAGCGAACTTCAGCTTGTGGCAGTGGTTGTCAGTGACAACAACACAGTCCGGAACCAGATCATCAATCTGGATGAGGAAATGGACGACCAGACGATCCTGAAACTGAATCTTCTTCTTAACACCAATCTCAATGGGATCCCGATCCAGGATATCAACCTTGGGATGATCGCCAGACTGAAGGAACAGGCAGGCAGCCACAGCGGTGTGGTGGCAACGGTTCTGGATGCAGTGGCCGCCACCATTCATGTGGAAGAGGAAGATATGGAGATCTATACTTCAGGTGCAACTAACATCTTCAAGTATCCGGAGCTTGCCGATAAAGAGAAGGCAACGGAGCTGATCTCCGCATTTGAGGAGAAGCATGAACTTGCTGATCTTGTAAAAGAACAGATGTCAGATGGAGAGAATACAGGAATCCAGGTTTACATCGGTGATGAGATGCCAATCCAGACCATGAAGGACTGCAGCATTGTAACTGCCAGATATGAACTGGGAGACGGAATGTACGGAACCATCGGGATCATCGGTCCCAAACGAATGGATTATGAGAATGTAGTGGACAGTCTGAAGGAACTGAAGAATCATCTGGATGACGTTTTGAAAAAGAAGAAAACTTAGAAAGGCGGTAGAAAAAAAGTGTCGGAGGAAACAAAGAAAACATCCGAAGAGCAGGAAGCGGAGAAGGAAATCCCCGTAACTGACGGAGATCAGGAAGAAGAAAACCTGACACCGGAGGGAGAAGATCTGCCGGAGGAAGAAAACAATACTCCAGGCGAAGAAGCTGCCTCAGAGGATAAAAAAGAAGAAAAATCAAAAACTTCCTTCTTCGGAAAGAAGAAAAAAGATAAATCTGAGCAGAAGGTGGAGGAACTTACCGATCGCCTGAAGCGTACCATGGCTGAATTTGATAATTTCCGTAAAAGAACGGAAAAAGAAAAATCCAGTATGTACATCATCGGAGCAAAAGAGATCGTTGAAAAGATCCTGCCGGTTGTGGATAACTTTGAAAGAGGTCTTGCACAGGCACAGGAAGGCGATGCTTTTGCAGATGGAATGAAAATGATCTACAAGCAGCTTACCACAACACTGGATGAGCTTGGCGTGAAGCCGATCGAAGCAGTGGGAAAGGAATTCAACCCGGATTTCCATAATGCAGTGATGCATGTGGAGGATGAAGAGGTTGGAGAGAACATCGTGGTGGAAGAATTCCAGAAGGGTTACACCTACAAGGATTTCGTAGTACGCCACAGTATGGTGAAGGTTGCGAACTAACTGACAACAAACTTTATTTTAACAGATACAGACTAAAACAGGAGGAAAAAATCATGGGAAAGATTATTGGTATTGACTTAGGTACAACAAACAGCTGTGTAGCCGTAATGGAAGGTGGACAGCCGACAGTTATCGCAAATACAGAAGGCGCAAGAACAACACCATCCGTTGTAGCATTCACAAAAACAGGAGAGCGTCTGGTAGGTGAGCCTGCAAAACGTCAGGCAGTTACAAATGCAGACAGAACGATCTCCTCTATCAAAAGAGAGATGGGTACCGATTACCGTGTAACCATCGATGACAAGAAATATTCTCCACAGGAGATCTCCGCAATGATCCTTCAGAAACTGAAAAAGGATGCAGAGGCATATCTTGGTGAGAAGGTAACAGAGGCAGTTATCACAGTTCCGGCTTACTTCAACGATGCTCAGCGTCAGGCTACCAAAGATGCAGGTAAGATCGCAGGTCTTGATGTAAAACGTATCATCAACGAGCCTACAGCAGCAGCTCTTGCATATGGTCTTGACAATGAGAAAGAGCAGAAGATTATGGTATACGACCTTGGCGGTGGTACATTCGATGTATCTGTGATCGAGATCGGTGATGGTGTTATCGAGGTTCTTTCCACAGCTGGTAACAACCGTCTTGGTGGAGATGACTTTGATAAGAAAGTCACAGATTACATGCTTGCTGAGTTCAAGAGAACAGAGGGCGTAGACTTAAGCAATGATAAGATGGCTCTTCAGAGACTGAAAGAGGCAGCTGAGAAGGCTAAGAAAGAGCTTTCTTCCGCAACAACAACAAACATCAACCTTCCGTTCATCACAGCTACAGCTGAGGGACCGAAGCATTTCGATATGAACCTTACAAGAGCTAAATTTGATGAGCTGACACATGATCTTGTAGAGATGACAGCAGAGCCGGTTCGCCGTGCACTGTCTGATGCAGGTATCACAGCTTCTGAGCTTGGCCAGGTACTTCTGGTTGGTGGTTCTTCCCGTATCCCGGCTGTACAGGATAAGGTAAGACAGTTAACTGGCAAAGAGCCAAGCAAGAACCTGAACCCGGATGAGTGTGTTGCACTTGGTGCTTCCGTACAGGGTGGTAAACTTGCAGGTGATGCAGGTGCCGGTGATATCCTTCTTCTGGATGTTACTCCACTGTCACTGTCCATCGAGACAATGGGTGGTATCGCAACTCGTCTGATCGAGAGAAATACTACAATTCCTACAAAGAAGAGCCAGATCTTCTCCACAGCAGCAGATAACCAGACAGCTGTAGATATCAACGTTGTACAGGGTGAGCGTCAGTTCGCGAAAGACAACAAATCCCTCGGCCAGTTCCGTCTGGATGGAATCCCGCCAGCACGTCGTGGAGTTCCGCAGATCGAGGTAACATTTGACATCGATGCCAACGGTATCGTTAATGTATCCGCTAAAGACCTTGGAACAGGTAAAGAGCAGCACATCACAATCACAGCTGGTTCCAATATGTCCGATTCCGATATCGACAAAGCTGTCAAAGAAGCAGCTGAGTTCGAGGCTCAGGATAAGAAACGTAAAGAGGCGATCGACACAAGAAACAATGCAGACTCCATGGTATTCCAGGTTGAGAATGCTCTGAAGGAAGCAGGCGACAAGCTTGATGCAAACGATAAAGCAAGTGTTGAGGCAGACCTCAATGCACTGAAGGATCTTCTTGCACAGACAGCAAATGCACAGGAGCTTACTGATTCTCAGGTTGCAGATATCAAGGCTGCACAGGAGAAGATGATGGAGAGCGCTCAGAAACTGTTCTCCAAGATGTATGAGCAGACTCAGGGAGCTCAGGGTCAGGCTGGTCCTGGACCGGATATGGGCAACATGGGCGGAAACGCTGGTGCTCAGGGCGGAAATGAAGCAGGATACGGCGATGATGTTGTAGATGCTGATTACAAGGAAGTCTAAGACAAGTAGGAAATAATTACAATGGCTGATAAAAGAGATTATTATGAAGTCTTAGGTGTGGATAAAAACGCCGACGACGCAACATTAAAAAAAGCATATCGTAAGCTGGCCAAGAAATATCACCCGGATGTAAATCCGGGTGATAAAGAGGCTGAAGCGAAATTCAAAGAGGCGACAGAGGCTTACTCCGTTTTAAGTGATGCCGACAAGAGAAGACAGTATGATCAGTTTGGTCATGCAGCATTCGAAAACGGCGGCGGAGGCGGTGCCGGCGGCTTTGGTGGATTTGACTTCAACGGTGCGGATATGGGAGACATCTTCGGAGATATCTTCGGAGACCTGTTCGGCGGCGGAGGCAGAACCAGACGGGCCAACAATGGACCGATGAAGGGTGCCAACCTTCGTGCACGTGTGAACATTACTTTTGAGGAAGCGGTTTTCGGATGCGAGAAAGAGCTGGAGATCGTTCTGAAGGATGAGTGTACCACATGTCACGGAACCGGAGCGAAACCGGGAACATCACCGGTCACATGTCCGAAATGTAAAGGCCAGGGCCAGATCGTTTACACCCAGCAGTCCATGTTTGGTATGGTACGTAATGTTCAGACTTGTCCGGACTGTAACGGAACCGGTAAGGTGATCAAGGACAAATGCAGTGCCTGCCGTGGAACCGGATATACCTCTTCCAGAAAGAAGATCCAGGTATCTGTACCGGCAGGTATTGATAATGGTCAGTGTATCCGTATCCGCGAAAAAGGTGAACCGGGAACCAACGGCGGTCCGAGAGGAGATCTGCTGGTTGAGGTAAATGTAGCCCGTCATCCGATCTTCCAGAGACAGGATATGAATATCTTTTCAACAGCTCCGATCACATTTGCACAGGCTGCACTTGGCGGTGAGATGCGTATTAATACCGTTGACGGTGAGGTTTCCTATGAGGTGAAACCGGGAACACAGACGGATACAAGAATCCGCCTGAAGGGCAAAGGTGTTCCGTCATTACGTAACAAGAACGTTCGTGGTGATCACTATGTAACCCTGGTAGTCCAGACTCCGACAAATCTCAATGAGGAAGCAAAGAAAGCTCTGGAAGCTTTTGATGCGGCATGTGGAAACCGTCCGTCAGAGGACAGCACATCCGAGACTTCCGAAAAAACCGAAAAGAAGAAAAAAGGTTTCCGTGAGAAAGTTAAGGAAATGTTTGAGGAATAAATAAAGTGAAAACAGGAAAGAGGCACAAAATGCCTCTTTCTTTTTTTTCTGTATTCGTGTATATTAAAAGAAGTGCCCGTTTTCGGGACAATAGAAAACAGGCGACAGACTGGAATGAAAATCCGTAAATGTGTATACAGCATAAGGAGATATAAAAAATGAAATGGAACCGTTTTACACTTAAGACAAAAACAGAGGCAGAGGATATTGTGATCTGTACACTTGCCGAGGTGGGAATTGAAGGTGTGGAAATCCAGGATAAACAGCCGCTGACTGATGAGGACAAAGCGCAGATGTTCGTGGATATCATGCCGGAAGGACCAGCAGATGACGGGATCGCATATCTGAACTTCTATCTGGAAGAGGATGCGGATACCGAGGCAATCCTGAAAGATGTGAAGGCTGCACTGGAGGATCTGAGAAGCTTTGTGGATATCGGAGAGGCAACCATCACAGAATCCCAGACAGAGGACAAGGACTGGATCAATAACTGGAAACAGTACTTCCATCAGTTCTATGTAGACGACATTCTGATCGTACCGTCCTGGGAAGAAGTGAAGGCAGAAGATAAGGACAAGATGATCCTCCACATTGATCCGGGAACTGCCTTTGGTACAGGAATGCATGAGACCACACAGCTTGTGATCCGTCAGCTGAAGAAATTTGTGAAGCCGGGAATGGAGATTCTGGATGTGGGAACCGGAAGTGGAATCCTGGGAATCGTTGCACTGAAGCTTGGTGCAGGTCATGTGGTTGGTACAGATCTTGATCCCTGTGCAGTTCCGGCAGTGTCTGAGAACAAGGAGGCCAACCAGATCGAGGAGAAATCCTTTGACATGATGATCGGAAACATCATCGATGACAAAGAAGTTCAGGAACAGGTTGGATATGAGAAATATGATATCGTAACTGCAAATATCCTGGCAGATGTTCTGGTACCGCTGACTCCGGTGATCGTTGCACAGATGAAAAAAGGCGCTTACTACATTACATCAGGCATCCTGGATGTAAAGGAGGATGTCGTAGTGAAGGCTGTAAAAGACGCCGGTCTGACGCTTGTTGAGGTGACTCATCAGGGCGAGTGGGTATCTGTGACAGCAAGAAAGGACTGATCTCATGCAGCGATTTTTTGTGGAACCTCATCAGATTGACGGGGACAGACATGAGATCCATATCACAGGAAGTGACGTCAACCATATCGTAAACGTGCTCCGTA
The DNA here is from genome assembly GCF_039062885.1 of Blautia sp. 2227st1_G12_2227SCRN_220401. Taxonomy (NCBI): domain Bacteria; kingdom Bacillati; phylum Bacillota; class Clostridia; order Lachnospirales; family Lachnospiraceae; genus Blautia; species Blautia sp. 2227st1_G12_2227SCRN_220401. Next base: position 124,642 of record NZ_JBCLNI010000002.1, read on the forward strand.
TGAAAAAAGGCGAGGAGCTCTGGATCAGCGACAAGGAAAAAGAATATCACTGTGTGATCGAAAATGCGGGGGAGGATGAAGTCCTGCTTCATATCCTCTATGTACAGGAGCCGGATTATGAGCTGCAGAACCGTATTTATCTTTTTCAGGGACTGCCGAAGGCTGATAAGATGGAGCTGATCATCCAGAAGGCAGTAGAGCTTGGAGCATATTCCGTAGTTCCGGTTTCAACCAGGCGCTGCGTGGTAAAACTGGATAACAAAAAAGCAGAAAAAAAAGTATCCCGCTGGCAGCAGATCGCAGAAAGTGCGGCAAAACAGTCCAAGCGTATACTGGTGCCGGAGGTACATTCTGTGATGACCTTTAAAGAAGCCCTTGTCTATGCAAAAGAACTGGACGTTCTATTGATCCCTTATGAGCTTGCAAAGGGAATGAAAGAGACGAAAGAACTGATCCGGTCGATCGAACCGGGAAAAAGCATCGGTGTTTTTATCGGCCCGGAGGGTGGTTTTGAAGAGCAGGAAGTGGCAGATGCCATGGAAGCCGGTGCGAAACCCATCACCCTGGGACACCGGATCTTACGGACAGAAACTGCGGGACTTGCAGTACTTTCTGTTCTGATGTTTCAACTGGAGGATGAATAAACTATGGAAGCATATTTTGACAATTCCGCGACAACGAGATGCTTCGATGAAGTAAAGGATATTGTCTGCAAAACCATGACAGGAGATTTCGGAAATCCTTCTGCCATGCATAAAAAGGGAATGGAAGCGGAGAATTACGTCCGCAAAAGCGCTCAGACCCTTGCAAAATTACTGAAAGTGAATGAAAAAGAGATTCTTTTTACCTCCGGTGGAACAGAATCGGACAATCTTGCTATTATCGGCGGCGTGGAAGCCAACAAGCGTATGGGAAACCATATCATTACAACGGCAGTGGAGCATGCAGCAGTGGCCCAGCCTTTTGCCTATCTGAAAGAACAGGGCTATGAGGTGACTATTCTTCCTGTGGATCATCAGGGCGTTGTAAAGCTGGATGCACTGGAAGCGGCTCTTCGTCCGGATACGATCCTGGTATCTGTGATGTATGTGAACAATGAAGTGGGAGCTGTGATGCCGGTAGAAGAGATCGGAAGGCTTGTCCATGAAAAAAGTCCGAAAGCACTTTTTCATGTAGATGCCATCCAGGCATTCGGAAAGTATCGTATCTATCCGAAAAAGCTGGGGATCGATCTTCTTTCTGTGAGCAGCCACAAGATCCATGGACCAAAGGGCGTAGGCTTTCTCTATATTAACGAAAAAGTAAGAGTACAGCCGCAGATCCTTGGCGGCGGACAGCAGAACGGTATGCGTTCCGGAACAGACAATGTGCCGGGAATCGCAGGCCTTGGCGTTGCCGCAGAGATGGTATATACGGATTTTGATAAAAAAATACAGCACCTTTATGACCTGAAAGAACGGATGGCAGAGGGACTTTCAAAGCTTGGAGACATCACCATCAACGGAATGCCTTTAAGAGAAGGGGCACCGCACATCATGAGCGTGACTTTTCATGGAGTCCGAAGCGAAGTCCTGCTCCATACACTGGAAGAATTCGGAGTATATATTTCCGCAGGAAGTGCATGCTCCAGTCATAAGAGAAAACCGAGTGCAACACTGACAGCTATGGGACTTTCAAGAGCGGATGTGGAGAGTACCGTTCGCATCAGCTTCTGTGAGGAAAATACCTTTGAAGAGGTAGATTACTGCCTGGAAGCACTGGGAAAAACAATTCCGATGCTGCGCAGGTATGCACGTCGATAGAGAATACAGAAGAAAGGGATTTTTATGTTAGTACATGCATTTCTGATCAAATATGCGGAAATTGCCCTTAAGGGAAAAAACCGCTATCGTTTTGAAGATGCTCTCGTACATCAGATGGAGATCGCACTCTCCAAGATCGAGGGAGATTTTGAAGTAAAAAAAGAGCAGGGAAGAGTTTATGTATTCTGCCCGGAGAATTATGATTACGATGAGGCTGTAGATGCGCTGCAGCATGTATTCGGTATTGTAGGCATCTGCCCGGTTATGATCTATGAAGAACAGGGCTTTGAGAAGCTTGCCGAAGATGTTGTGGGTTATATGAAGCAGTGGCATCCGGACTTTAACGGAAGCTTCAAGGTCTGGACACGCCGCGCAAAGAAATCCTATCCGATCAGCTCCATGGAAGTCAGCGCTGAGCTTGGCGGACGTATCCTGGATGCGTTCCCGGAGGCAAGTGTAGATGTTCATCATCCGGAGCTGGATCTTTCTGTTGAGATCCGTGACAAGATTTACGTATATTCCCAGACCATTCCGGGCGCAGGCGGAATGCCCATCGGAACAAACGGAAAAGCCATGCTTCTTCTTTCCGGTGGGATCGACAGTCCGGTTGCCGGTTATATGATCGCAAAACGTGGTGTCAAGATCGATGCGGTATATTTCCATGCACCGCCCTACACCAGTGAGCGCGCAAAACAGAAGGTAGTGGATCTTGCCCGCCTGGTAGCCAAATACAGCGGACCGATCCGTCTCCATGTAGTTAACTTTACAGATATACAGCTTTATATTTATGATCAGTGTCCTCATGATGAGCTTACTATTATCATGAGAAGATATATGATGCGTATTGCCGAGCATTTCGCTAAAAAGGATCGTTGTCTCGGACTTATCACAGGTGAGAGCATCGGGCAGGTTGCAAGCCAGACCTTACAGAGCCTTGCTTCTACAAATGAGGTCTGCACACTTCCGGTATATCGTCCGGTGATCGGCTTTGATAAAGAGGAGATCGTCCGTATTTCCAGAAAGATCGATACCTTTGAGACTTCTATTCAGCCGTTTGAGGATTGCTGTACCATCTTTGTAGCGAAACATCCTGTAACAAAGCCGAATCTTAAGGTGATCCGCCGTTCTGAGCAGAAGCTTTCTGAGAAGATCGATGAGCTTATGGAAACGGCTCTGAATACCACAGAGATCATTGAAATTCAGTGATCCGTTTTTAGATAAGAAAAAACAAACAGGGAACCTCGCTGCAGAGGTTCCCTGGAATTACCGATATATCAGGAAAAGGGAGTTCATTGAGAACAGAAGGATTCTGAAAGCATGAAAAAAGAGGAACTGTATCCGATACAGTTCCTCTCAAATATACAGTATAGATTAGTCGATTGTATATTTGGAAATAATCTGCATTACGTTATCCAGAGCAGCGCCATCTGCATGGATGTTGAGGTCGATCGGCTTGGAAAGATCCAGGCTGAAGATACCCATGATGGATTTTGCATCGATCACATATCTTCCGGATACTAAATCAAAATCGCAGTCGAATTTGCTGATCTCGTTTACGAATGCTTTCACCTTATCGATGGAATTCAGTGAGATTTTAGCTGTTTTCATTATAATAACCTCCCTTGATAAATTTTTGTTGTTTTACAGCTTTCATCTTACCTGTCAGTACCCAAAAAGTCAAGGTGAAAAGAGATAAAAATTGTTTTAATAATTAGTTAAAGTGTAAAAAAAGTGAGGAAAAATGGGAAATAAAGTTGCATTACACAACCTGGGCTGCAAAGTAAATGCCTATGAGATCGAGGCCATGCAGCAGCTTCTGGAGGAGGCGGGATATGAGATCGTGCCTTTTGAGCCAGGAGCGGATATTTATGTGATCAATACCTGCACAGTAACCAATATTGCAGACAGAAAATCAAGACAGATGCTCCACAAAGCAAAAAAAATGAATCCGGAAGCGATCGTGGTGGCAACGGGCTGTTATGTACAGACCGGTGGCGAGAAACTGGAAAAAGACGAAGCCATTGATCTTGTTCTGGGAAATAACCAGAAGATCAATATTGTGGAGGCACTGGCCGAATATGCGGAAAACAAACCGGGCCATGGTTCCCATGTGATCAAGATCAATCAGACAAAAGAGTATGAGGAACTTTCCATTGATCATACAGCAGAACATGTAAGGGCATATATCAAGGTTCAGGACGGATGCAATCAGTTCTGTACGTACTGTATCATTCCTTATGCAAGAGGCCGTGTCAGAAGCCGGAATATTGAAAGTGTGCTGAAGGAGGTCCGTGCACTTGCGGAAAAAGGGTATAAGGAAGTGGTCCTTACAGGAATCCATTTAAGCTCCTATGGAGTGGATTTCCCGGAGGAGAAAAAAGAGACACTGCTTTCTCTGATCCGTGCTGTGCATGAGATCGAAGGAATCAGGCGTATCCGTCTGGGATCGCTGGAACCGGGAATCGTTACAAGAGAATTTGCGGAAGGGATCGCGGCGCTGCCGAAGGTATGCCCGCATTTCCATCTTTCTCTGCAGAGTGGCTGTGATGAGACCCTGGAGAGGATGAACCGCAGATACAGAAGCGGGGAATACAGAGAACGCTGTGAGCTTTTAAGAGAAGTGTATGGAAATCCGGCACTGACAACGGATGTGATCGTAGGCTTTCCGCAGGAATCGGAGGAAGAATTCCGGAAATCCTATGATTTTGTGGACAGCATCCGTTTTTACGAGACTCATATCTTCAAATATTCCAGAAGACAGGGAACAAAGGCGGCTGCCATGGACGGACAGCTGACAGAGGCGGAGAAATCCTTCCGCAGTGAGAAGATGATCGAGCTGCATCATCGTCATGCAGGGGATTATGAGAAATCCATGCTTGGCAAAAACCTGGAGGTACTGATCGAGGAAGAGTATACAAAGGATGGACGGACCTGGTATCTGGGACACAGCCGGGAGTATATAAAAACTGCTGTACCGAAATCGGAAGCTTATGGCGTAAATGATATCGTAATCGTAAAGGCAGAAGGCTTTCTTGAAGAGCATATCATGACCGGTGAAGCCGTGGAATGAAGAACGGGATCGTATGTTGAAAGGTTGTTTGTTCACTGGTAATATTTTGCGAAGCGTGTTACTGAGAACGGAGTGAACAGTAACGTTGACAGTTTGTATTCGCAATCCTCGTTAAATTTAAGATTGTAATTTATGTAAATTTATATTAAAATAAAAAAGAATATATTTTAAGGACGTGAGAGACAATGGCAGAGAATAATCTGGGAAATACACAGTATTTCAGAACAAAACCGGATCAGGAGCTTCAGGTAAAAGAAGTCCTGGATCTGGTGTACAATGCAATGGATGAGAAGGGCTACAATCCGGTGAATCAGATCGTAGGATATATTATGTCCGGAGACCCGACCTACATCACAAGCCACAAGGGTGCGAGAAGCATGATCATGAAGGTGGAGCGTGATGAGCTGGTAGAGGAGCTTCTCACCGAGTATATCAAGAATAAGTCCTGGGAACGGTAATATGAGAGTACTGGGACTGGACTATGGCTCGAAGACCGTTGGGGTTGCAGTGAGCGATCCCCTTGGTCTGACAGCCCAAGGTGTGGAAACCGTATGGCGCAAGCAGGAAAACAAGCTTCGTCGTACTCTGGCACGTATTGAAGAGATCATTTCGGAGTATCAGGTTACGGAGATCGTTCTGGGATACCCGAAAAACATGAACAATACAGTAGGAGAGCGGGCCGAGAAATCTCTGGAGTTTAAGGAAATGCTGGAGAAACGTACGGGTCTGCCTGTTGTTATGTGGGATGAGAGACTGACTACCATGGCGGCAGACCGTACTCTGGAGGAGACCGGTGTGCATAAGGAAGACCGTAAACAGTATCTGGATCAGGTAGCAGCAGTCTTTATCCTGCAGGGATATCTGGATGCTGCCGCATACAGAAGAGAGCAGCAGGAAAGCGTGGAAGAATGATCGGAAACGCAAATAGATATTTTGAGCGGATCAGGTAGCAAATGCGGATTGTGAATATCCGCTTGACAAGAACGGATAAGGAAGAATTAAATATGGAAAAAATAATATTTCAGTCAGACGACGGCACAGCTGCTGAGTTTTACGTAGAGGAGCAGACCAATATTGCGGGTGTGACTTATCTTTTGGTGTCCGATTCACAGGATGAGGAAGCAGACGCATATATTCTGAAGGATATTTCAGCTCCGGGAAGCACAGAAGCCTGTTATGAGATGGTCGAGGATGATGACGAACTTCAGGCTGTATATGCAGTTTTTCAGCAGATGCTGGATGACGTGAATTTTGAATGGAGGAGCGATTTTTGAAAAGCGAGAACAACGATGACAACAAAAATGCGGAGAGCAGAGTACAAGTTTCCGCAGGCGGTGCCAGAAGAACCGCAGCAAGACAAAAGAATGCCGGATCAAGAACAAGACAGTATCGTGGTGGCAGCAAAAACCGTCAGGATAAGCCTTTCCGGCCAACAGCAAAGAAAACAGCAGCCGGTGGCGCTGTAAAAAACAGCAGAAACACACAGAAACCGGCAAAGACCGGCGGCAGGCCATCCGGTCGGAAAACCGGCCGCAGAACAACATCCAAGCTTAAGATCATACCACTTGGCGGTCTGGAGCAGATCGGAATGAACATTACCGCTTTTGAGTATGGCGACAGTATTGTAGTTGTAGACTGTGGTCTTTCTTTCCCTGAGGACGATATGTTGGGAATCGATTTGGTCATTCCGGATGTAACATACCTTAAGGAAAATATTTCCAAGGTGAAGGGATTTGTGATCACTCATGGACATGAGGATCATATCGGAGCTCTTCCGTATGTGTTGAAAGAGATCAATGTTCCGATCTATGCTACCAAGCTGACACTGGGACTGATCCGCAACAAACTGAAAGAGCATAACCTTATGCGTTCTACCAAATTGAAAGAGGTAAAACACGGGCAGGTGATCAATCTTGGGGATTTCGCTGTGGAATTTATCAAAACGAATCACAGTATCCAGGATGCATCCGCACTTGCTATTTATTCACCGGTGGGAATCGTGATACACACAGGAGACTTTAAAGTTGATTATACACCGGTATTTGGAGATGCCATCGATCTGCAGCGTTTTGCAGAGATCGGCAAGAAGGGTGTGCTTGCACTGATGTGTGAGAGTACCAATGCAGAGAGACCGGGATTTACAATGTCCGAGCGTACAGTGGGACATGTATTTGATAATCTTTTTAATGAGTACCGGACATCCAGGATCATCATTGCAACCTTTGCATCCAACGTGGATCGTGTGCAGCAGATCATTAACACTGCATACCGGTTCGGAAGAAAGGTTGCTGTGGAAGGCCGCAGTATGGTCAATGTTATTTCCGTAGCGTCAGAGCTTGGCTATCTGCAGATCCCGGAGAACACACTGATCGAGATCGATCAGGTGAAGAATTATCCGGACGACAAGGTGGTTCTGATCACAACCGGAAGCCAGGGTGAGTCCATGGCGGCACTTTCCCGTATGGCAGCCAATATCCATAAGAAGATCACGATCAAGCCTAACGATACCATCATTTTCAGCTCCAATCCGATCCCCGGAAATGAAAAGGCAGTTTCCAAGGTCATCAACGAACTGTCTATGAAGGGAGCCAAGGTTATTTTCCAGGATGTCCATGTTTCCGGACATGCCTGCCAGGAGGAGATCAAGCTGATCTACTCCCTCGTAAAACCGAAATATGCCATTCCGATCCATGGTGAGTACCGTCATCTGACTGCACAGAAACACATTGTGGAAGATTTGGGAATCCCGAAGGAGAATATTTTTATCCTTTCTTCCGGAAATGTTCTGGAGTTGGACGGACAGGATGCCAAGGTGACAGGAAGCGTTCATACAGGTGCGATCTTCGTAGACGGACTTGGCGTTGGCGATGTGGGAAATATCGTACTCCGTGACCGTCAGCACCTGTCTGAAGATGGAATCATGATCGTAGTTATGACACTGGAGCGCCACAGTAATGTAGTTCTCGCAGGTCCGGATATCGTTTCCAGAGGGTTTGTGTATGTAAGAGAATCTGAGGATCTTATGGAGCATGCCAGACAGGTTGTGGAAACTGCACTGGATTCCTGCCTGGAGAACAATATCACGGACTGGGGCAAGATCAAAACCGAGGTCAAGGATGCCCTTGGAGAGTATCTGTGGAAACGGACCAAGAGAAATCCTATGATCCTGCCTATCATTATGGAGGCATAGGTTCATGGATGAGATCAGCATGGAGATCGAGAAGCTTCTCGATGCTGTGCACAGAAGCGATGAATATCAGGAATATCAGAAACAGGCAGCCCAGCTTGAAGCGGATCCTGAGCTGAAAGCCAGAGTGATGAGATTCCGTGGAGATAATTTCAGACTGCAGAATCATTCAGACAAGGATGAGCTGTTCCATATTGCGGAACAGCTCAATCAGGAGTCTGCAAGTCTGAGACAGAACCTGAAAGTAAATGCCTATCTCGACGCAGAGCTTGCGCTGTGCAGACTGATGCAGCGGATATGCAGGACGCTGGTGGATGGGATCGACATACAGATTCCTGACTTATAGGAGGAAAGACTATGGCAGACACAAGAGACAAGGTTGGCAGGGCCGGCGTTTTTCTGGCTGGAGGGGTATTTAAAACCGCTGTATATATCTTTATTATCGTATTTCTGATCTGGGTTGGAAAATCAGCATATCAGTTTGGCTACGATGTGTTTAACCAGCAGGCTATGAGCCCGGGAGAGGGACAGCAGGTCACGGTAGTCATAAAAGAAGGTGCTTCTGCATATAAAGTAGGCAAGACACTGGAGCAGAAGGGTCTTATCAAGGATGCGCTTGCATTTACCATACAGGAAAGAATGTCCGCATATCACGGACAGATCAAAGCAGGTACATACCTTCTCAGTACAGCTTATACACCGACCAGGATCATTGCAGTGCTGTCAGGAGAAGAGAGCAAGGAAGGATCGAACAGCCAGTGATCGTAGAAGAACGCATGCAGACCTATATCAATTCACTGGATATGGGGAATACTCCATTTCTGCAGGAGTTGGAGACAAAGGCACTTGCAGACCGGGTGCCGATCATCCGGAGAGATATGCAGAGCTTTATGAGGATGCTTCTGGCACTGAAACAACCGAAGTGCATTTTGGAGGTGGGGACTGCCGTAGGCTTCTCCACACTTCTTATGTGTGAGTATGGGCCGGAAGATATGGAAATTGTTACCATAGAGAATTATGAAAAAAGAATTCCTGTCGCAAAGGATAATTTCAGGCGCGCAGGAAGAGAGTCACAGATCACGCTTCTGGAGGGAGATGCCGGAGAGATCCTGAAGAATCTTACCGGAACCTTTGATATGATCTTCATGGACGCAGCCAAGGGCCAGTATATCCACTGGCTTCCTGACGTGCTGAGACTGATGAAAGAGGGAAGCGTGCTGGTATCTGACAACGTGCTGCAGGAAGGGGATATTATTGAATCTCATTATCTTGTGGAACGGCGTAACCGTACAATCTATAAAAGAATGAGAGAATATCTCTGGCAGCTGACTCACAGTCCGGTGCTTCGTACATCGGTGCTTCCTCTTGGAGACGGAGCGGCTGTAAGTGTAAAAACAGGAGAACAGGTTTATGAAACGACCAGAACTATTAGTTCCGGCGAGCAGCCTTGAGGTTTTAAAGGTTGCCGTCATATATGGTGCAGATGCTGTTTACATCGGCGGAGAAGCTTTTGGACTTCGTGCAAAGGCTAAGAATTTTTCAAAAGAAGATATGTGTGAGGGAATCGCATTTGCCCATTCCCATGGTGTAAAGGTTTATGTGACAGTAAACATCCTGGCGCATAACCGTGATCTTGAGGGGGTAAGGGAATATCTTCAAGAACTGAAGGAGATCGGACCGGACGCACTGATCATCGCAGATCCGGGAATCTTTATGTATGCAAAGGAAATCTGCCCGGAGATCGAGCGTCACATCAGTACACAGGCAAATAATACCAATTATGAGACTTACCGTTTCTGGTATAACCTTGGTGCCAAACGTGTGGTAAGTGCAAGAGAGCTTTCTCTGGAAGAAATCCGGGAGATCCGGGCACATATTCCGGAGGATATGGAGATTGAAACGTTTATTCACGGTGCCATGTGCATTTCCTATTCCGGAAGATGTCTTCTCAGTAACTTTATGGCAGGAAGAGATGCCAATCAGGGAGCCTGTACCCATCCCTGCAGATGGAAATATTCTGTTGTGGAGGAGAAGCGTCCGGGAGAATACATGCCGGTATTTGAAAATGAGAGAGGAACTTTTATTTTTAATTCCAAGGATCTCTGTATGGTAGAACATATGGAAGATATCCTTACAAGCGGTATTGACAGCCTGAAGATCGAAGGACGTATGAAAACAGCTCTTTATGTGGCAACAGTGGCAAGAACCTACCGCAAAGCCATTGACGACTGTATGGAAAGTCCGGAAAAATATCATGCAAATATGCCGTGGTATCAGGAGCAGATCTCAAACTGTACCTACCGTCAGTTTACCACCGGATTTTTTTACGGAAAGCCGGATGAGAATACCCAGATCTATGACAGCAACACATATGTAAGAGAATACACATATCTTGGATTTGCAGAAGAGATCGATGAGAGAGGTCTGGCAAGACTGACACAGAGAAACAAGTTTTCTGTAGGAGAGACCATCGAGATCATGAAACCGGACGGAAGGAATATTCCGGTCACAGTGGAAGCCATTTATAATGAAGAGGGCGAAGCTATGGAGAGTGCACCACATGCTCAGCAGAGGATCTATGTGAAACTGACTGAGATGCCGGAGGTATTTGATATTCTCCGAAGAGGTGAATGATCCGAAAGGGTGGATAAGAGAGTAAAGGGGAGAACGAAAAGAACGTTCTCCCCTTTACTGATTTTCAGGAAAAAGAGTACGGAGTTTTCGAAGAGCGTTCTTTTCGATACGGGATACATAGGAGCGGCTGATGGAGAGATTTTCAGCAATCTCTCGCTGGGTCAGTGGCTCCTGACCATTCAAACCGTAGCGGCAGCAGATCACCTGGTATTCCTTTGGGGAGAGTACTGTCCGGATATAACGGAGAAGATAGGAAATGCTGTCCCTTTTGAAACAATCATCCACAACATCAACGGGTGGACTTTCAATGATATCGAGAAGGCTGATCTCGTTGCCTTCCCGGTCTGTGCCGATGGGTTCATAGAGAGAAACTTCTCTGGAACGTTTCCTGCGGGCACGGAACATCATGAGAAGCTCATTGTCAATGCACCGTGCAGCATAAGTGGAAAGCTTGGAAGTCCGGCTGGGATCAAAGGTGGAAATGGCTTTGATCAGACCTATGGTGCCTATGGAGATCAGATCATCCTGATCCTCGTCACATCCCTGATATTTTTTTGCAACATGTGCTACGAGGCGGAGATTGTGTTCGATAAGGATATTTTTTGCTTCCGGATCGCCCCTTTGGAGCTGTAGAAGATAGAACTGCTCTTCCGCAAAAGAAAGCGGTTTCAGAAAGGTTTTCAAGGGTTCACCTCAAAGGGGATTTCCTTATAGCTTATGAGCCGGACGTGCTTTTCGTGCTTTTCCAACAGAAACTTTATAAAAAGGACAGAGGCGAACACCTGTTGCGCCACATTCTGATCTGGTGTATAATCATAAAATACGAGTGACAACAATCAGTGTATATTGATGAGGAGTATATATTTTGAAAAAGAGGATAGAACAGCTTCTTAACGGAAAATTTATTTATGAACAGCCTGAGCTTCTGTTTTCACAGGACCGTATTTTCGCTACGCTGAAGGCAGGAGAGACTACAAAGGATGAGATTTATTTCGGTACCGATGACAACCGCAGGATCAGTGGCTTTGTGACTTCATCTGACCGGAGACTGGTGCCCGGATTTGACCGCTTTTCCGGAACCACAGTGCGCATGCCTTATGGGGTAGATGCAGAGGGAATGAGGCCGGGAGAGAGCTTTGAAGGCTGGCTGTGTTTTACTACCAGTATCGGAGAATATAAGCTGCCGTTCACTGTACAGGTACAGACGGAAGAGGTGAAGAGTGCAGGCAGAAAGGTATCTTCTCTGGAAGAATTTCTGCACATTGCAAAGGAAGATTTCCATGAGGCTTACCGGATCTTTACAGAACGACATTTTTTCCTGATCCTGAGTGATCAGAGTGAGAAGATCCGTTCTCTTTATGCAGGAATGTCACAGCAGCCGGTGACCTATCAGCATCTGGAGGAATTTCTGATCGCAGCCGGTGCCAAGGAAAAGGTGACATTGAGTCTGAACAGAGAAGAGGCGAGTTTTTATGATGTCAGTGAATCTGTTCAGGAATCCCTTTATATCCACAGGAGCGGATGGGGACACCTGCGGGCAGATATTGAGGTAAACGGGGATTTTCTGGAGGCAGGCAAGCATGTGGTCACAGAAGAGGATTTTATCGGAAGTACCTGTGAAATAAACTATGTGATCCGCCAGGAAAAACTGGGAAAAGGAAATCAGTACGGCGAGATCATTGTAAAAACCCCATACCAGAAACTGGTATATCACGTTCTTGCATCCAGAGGAACTGAGAGTGCCGTGAACCTGGATCTTCTGGAAAAACAGTACCGGATATCTCTGATGAAGGAATACCTGGGATATCTCTGTAAAAGAACAGATTTTCAGGCCTGGACAGCCTCTACTCATGAGAAGCTTGACCGTATGGGCGAAAACGGACTGAAATATCCGGAATATCAGCTTCTGGAAGCCTATCTTCTTCATCTGGAAGGAGAAGATGACCAGGCTTCAGAAATCCTTGAGCGTTATCAGAATAAATCCTTTCATCACAATGAACTGGAACTGGCAGGGATTTATCTGTATCTGTGTACACAGACCGGGCTGTACCGGGATAAGGAACAGGCCCTCCGCAAGGTACAGAATTTCCAGATGCAGAAGGAAGACAGCTTTATCCTTCTGAAACTGGTATTTGAAATGGATCATACGCTTTCTCCGTCAAAAAAGATCTTTCTGATGGAGGAACTTTTTGAGCGGGGATGTACAAGTCCTTTTCTGTATCTGGAAGCATGGAACCGTATTTGTGCAGATATGTCTCTGCTGCATCGAATCAATGGGTTCTGGGCCCAGGTATTCCTTTTTGCAGGAAAAGAACAGATGCTGACGGAAGAGCTGGTCATGCGCCTGGCATATCTTTCCGGTTATGAGAAAGCTTTTAACGAAAGTCTGTACCGTGCTATGGCCATGGGATGTGAAGCCTTTCCGTCGGATGATACTGTGGAAGCTATCTGTAAATATATTATGAAGGGAAATCCAAGAAAACCGGAATATTTTCAGTGGTTTTCCGCTGCCGTGGACCGCGGGATCCGGATTACACGGCTGTATGAATATTATGTGGAAACACTGGATACTTCTTATCGGAGAGTCCTGCCGAAACCGCTTTTGATGTATTTTACCTATAACAACAATACTCTCGGTGATTCCAAGCGTGCCTATCTGTATGCATGCATCATTGCAGGGAAGGAACGTGATCCACAGACATACGAAAGTTATCGTGAAAGCATGGAGGAATTTGCTTTCCGTAAGTTACGGGAAGGCCGGATGAATGAAAATTATGCCGCTGTTTATCAGGAATTCATGCGGGAACCATCGGACAGCGAAAAAGCGCAGGTGATCGCCTCCAGAATGTTTACCTGCCGGCTATATACGGATGATCCGAAGGTTCGCAGTGTGATCGTCCGTCACAGACAGATGAAACAGGAAGAAATCTATCCGTGTATCCATGGGATCGCTTACCCAAGGATCTGCAGCGAAGATGCGGCCGTTGTATTTCAGGATGAAAAACAGAGACGTTATGCTGCTACGGTAGATTATAATCTGACACCACTTTTTGATGATCGTGAGATGGTTCCGGCAGTGTTGGAAAAAGGGGCGGATGAACCGGCTGTGCTTTTGTATTACTGTCAGGGTCAGGAGATCAGTCGTAAGAATCTGGGAATTTTTCAGAAACTGGTCCTTTCACCGGCGTTTACCGATGAATATAAGAGGCTGATCCGCAAAAAGATCCTGGACTATTATCGGGATCACGTGCAGGGAGAAGATCTGGATGCCTGTCTGGAGATGATGGATTATCGGGAATATGCCATGGTCGACCGGAAAACCCTTCTGGAGATCCTGATCCAGCGGGGACTGTTTCCGCAGGCTATGAGCGTGGTGGAAGCATTTGGATTTGAAGGAGTAGAGGAGCGTGCTCTTCTGAAGCTGGTAAGCCGTATGATCATCCGCTGTGACTGTGCGGAAGACGAAGAGCTGATCGCACTTTCCTCTCATGTATACCGACAGGGAATCTATGATGAAGTGATCCTCATGTATCTGATGAAATTCCGGTTTGGACCGGTGGATGAACTTCTGGATATCTGGAAAAGTGCCTGTGGGTTTGAGATGGATACCTATAATCTGGAGGAGAGGATCCTTTCTCTTCTGATGTTTAACTGGGATTACCGGCCAGAGGGTGCGGATATCCTGAAAGCATATATCCGTCATTCCGGAAAAGAGAGTGTGATTGGTGCGTATCTGACTCTGATGTCTTACGGAATGTTTGTTAAAGAAATGCCGGAGATGCCTGGACTTAAGGAGTATCTGAAAAATCGCAGAGAAAAGGAGTGGCCCGGAGACCGGATCTGTGACCTGACCCTTCTGAAACTGCTTTCCGAAGAAAAAACTGCTGATGAAGAAAATCTGGAAATGGAGGAAAAAATCCTCTCCTCCTGTGTAAAGGAAGGAATGCTATTTGAGTTTTTCCGGAATCTGGATCAGAGTATCCTGCGACCGTATCAGCTGGATGATAAGACTTTTGTAGAGTATCATACTTCACCGGAGACTTTGGTCACACTGTATTATTCCCTGGATACAGGACTTGGAACTGTACCGGACTATAAAAGTGAACCGCTCAAAAATGTCTATGAGGGAATTTTTGCCAGAGCATTTACATTGTTTTATGGAGAGACCCTGCGATATTATTTCCAGACAGAAGATGAAACCGGTGTACACAAAACGGAAGAAAAAATACTGACCATGAGCCAGAGTAATGACCAGGCATCCAGCAAATATCAGCTGATCAATCAGATACTCTGTGCAAGGAAACTGGAGAAAGACACGGAAGTGAAGGAGAAGCTGGCACAGTATCTCCGGCAGGAACAGTACGTTAATGAAATGTTTGTCATAGAGAAGGAACCGGAAAGATGAATGAAATTCGTGACTTGATCATAGGAATTGATATTGGAAAAGAATACACACAGATCTGTTATTATGACAGAAAAGCAGAAGAAGCCCGTTCTCTTTCCATGAAGGTAGGAGCCAGTCAGTACGAAGCTCCGGGCTGTATCTGCTATCGTACCGATCACGGTGATTACTGCGTAGGCCTGGAAGCAGAGTATTTTGCCAGGGAAAAGGGCGGGATCATGATCGGAAATATTTATGATATCTGTCAGAAGGAAGAAAAGATCCAGGTGGCAGGAGAGGAAAAAGAGCCGGCAGAGCTTCTGGCACATTTTCTAAGGGGAATCCTGAAATTTCTGGGAATCCAGGATATCGTAAAGAATACCCGGTGCCTTTGTATCACATCGCCGGAGCTTAGTACACTTCAGGTACGGAATTATCAGAAGGCCTGCAGCCTTGCAGGTTTTTCCCGTGAGAAATATATGCTTATGGACTATGGCGAGAGCTTTTATTATTATGCGCTGGGACAGAAACGGGAAACCTGGAATCGAAGTGTAGGCTGGTATGCCTTTGCAGGCGATACGGTAACCTTCCGGAAGCTGACCATCAACGGCTCTTCCAGACCGGTGCTTGTAAAACTGGAGGATCCGGTCAGTACAAAGCTTGAACCGGAAGAAGAGATCCGTGATGTGGAATTTTACCGTTTTATCAGTAAGACTCTCGGCAAAGAGCTCTTCTCCAGTGTGCAGATCACGGGAGAAGGATTTGACCAGCAGTGGGCACAGCAGTCTGTAAAGCTCCTGTGTCATCAGGGACGGAAGGTTTTTTACGGAAACAATCTTTTTGCAAAGGGAGCCTGCATAGCCGGTAAGGACAGGCTGGAGGATAAAAAACTCAAAGGTTACCGCTATTTAAGTGATTCGCTGGTGACTGCGGACGTAGGAATGGATATGCGGGTGATGGGCTCTCCGGCTTACTATCCGCTGATCGAAAGCGGCAGCAACTGGTATGAATGCAGTGCATCCTGCGAGCTGATCCTGGATGATACCAGTGAACTGGTATTTGTAGTAAGTATTCCGGAAGAAACCGAGAAGAAACGTGTGGCCATGGCACTTGAGGGTCTGCCAAAGCGGCCTAATCGGACTTCAAGGCTTTCCCTCACGCTGAAATACGTATCGCCGAGAGACTGTGAGATCACAGTAGAGGATCTGGGCTTTGGCGAAATGTATCCTTCCAGTGGGAAGATCTGGAGGGAACTGGTACGATGGGATGAGCAGGAAGAAAGGAAGCAGGCATGAGCGGATATATTTTATGTCAGGTAAAAAAGGCAGAGAAGCCGTTTTATATCGAAAATATCAGTACCAATATCTATTCTATAGAAGAACTCTGCTATTATCTTTATAACAATCTTTATCTTGTGGACAGCTCATTGATCAGCAGTAAGCTCTGTACCTGGCTGGAGGAAGAACTGGAGCTTCCGAAGCTTGCGGCCAAGCTGAAACCTTATATTGGAAGAGAGGCCGGACTTGAAGAAGTACTGTATCCGATATTTAAAGAGATCAATTATCTGGCTTATGAAGAGCTTAAGACCTTAAACGGGCGCATTGAAGCCAGAAAACGTGAACCTGAAGAAATACGGGAGAAACGCAAAGGTGATGCGCTGATGGAGAATCGGATGTATGTGAATGCACTCCGTGTTTATCAGAAGCTTCTGGAGCATGGCGGGAAAGAAATCACCGGAGAGATGCGTGAAAGGATCCTGCATAATCAGGGATGCGCATATAGTTACCTGTTCCAGATGGATAAAGCGCTGGATTGTTTTTGGAAAGCATGGAAGGAGAATCATTCAGAGAAAGCGATGAAGGTTTATCTTCTGGCCTACCGCAGTGTTCACAGTGAAGAAGAATACAGGAAACGACAGGAAGATCTGAAGACAGATGAAATGGTAAGGCAGGAAACCGACCAGGCTCTGAAAAGCTTTGCCGGTCTCCCGAAGCAGCATATCGCATCCGGAGAAACCGACAGGATCCTGGAGGATCTCACAAGAGAATATCACAGAAGTACCGGCTCTTAAAGCTGTTCAAGAAGTCCCAGCAGGATCTGCCGGGCTTCTTTTTTTGTATATACGGATTCTTCCTCAGACAGGGAACAGAGGTAATCATTCAGGGCCTGTCCGATACTGGTCTCTTTCAGATAGATACAGAGAAAAGTATCTTTTTCGGAAAGAAAGCAGAGAAAAACGGAATAGTCAGACAGAACTTCCAGATGTATCCCGGTTTCAGGAAGTACGGAAGGCTTCAGGATCCTGCATTTTTCATGTCCCATATCTGTGTCAAGAAGATGCTTGAGGGCTTTTTTTCGTTCTTCTTTCGGAAGAGGGGTCTGATGGTAGGAATAAGGTCCGTCAAGGAGTCCGGTACGGGCAAATTTCCGGATCCCGCTCAGTGTAAAATAATTGCAGGAAAAGGCAGCTTCTGTAAAAGAAAAGGAAGTCTGGTTCAGAACCGCTGCCAGCTGGGTATAGACCGGATCGGAAAGATCGATATCCCTGTTATCAAACAATGACTGAATAAAGCCCGGACCATAGGACATCAGTGCAAGGCAGGGATGAGATTCCAGTGCAAAATTTGTTGAGATCTTTGTCTGCATGATAGAACCAAAGATATTAAGGATCCTGTCCGGAGAATCTGACTGCAGGAAGAATTGGCTGGAATTCTCAAGAACCCGCCGGAATTCCTGTTGATATGCGTGGATCGCTTCCGGATTTTCAGTAAAAATACAGGTCATCATATCCGAGGATAACAGCAGCAGCTTTTTTTCAGTGAGTAAGAAAAAAGGAAACAGTTCATAGCTGGAAAACTCTCGGCCTGTCTGAGTATAGTAATAATATGGCTGGTAGCCCACAAAACCTGACAGGATCGGAAGGAGTGTGCAGAGAAAGGTTTCCAGATTCATGTTGTAATCCGGTGAGGCGGACGGGTTCTGGTGAAGCGGCAGGATCTGGATCACCGGTGGCAGTTTCTCATATTTGGGATAAAGATGGGAAAAGATCTGTACAAGAAGCCGGCAGTTGGCCGGAAGGTTGGTACGGATCGTTTCAGAAGAACCGGAAGACAGGATGTCCTCAAAAAGGCTCAGGACCTTCTTTTCCACATCAAGAGAAAAAGTTCCACGGTAAAAGGGAAAGGATGGAAGCCTGAGAAAACCCTCCCGGGAAATGACCTGCTGGGAGCTGATAACACCCAGAAGCTCCTGTATATATTTGCGGTTGTAATATATTTCTTTTCCGATTTTTTCTATTTTATATAATTCCATCAGTTCCCTGCGCTGGGAAGGATTGATCCGGAGGGAATCGCAGAACTGGCGCACAAAATCAATACCGGGAAGACGTTTCCCTGTGATCATACGTTGTAGCGAGGTACGGTCAAGTCCCGAAGAAGCAGATAACTGATAAACGTTTTCTCCTGTATCCTTTAGGTATTCCCGGCATTTGTTGCTGAAATCAGACATAGTAGTACTCCTTTTGGTGCTTATATGACATTATTATACGAAAACAGATCATGAATTGCAATAATTTGTAAAAAAACAAGGCACAATTAGAAGCACATATTGCGTAGGTCTTTCTTTGAAAATAAAATGTTAATATCAGAAAGAGCATGAGGGAGGAAAACACGGCAATGGCAGTGATGACGATCGCGATATGTGATGAAATACGAAAGGATGCACAGAAGCTGTACAGGCAGCTTTCCACACTGGTCCCTGATGCAGAGCTCCTTCTGTATCGGACCAGAGAGAGTCTTCTGAAAGGACTGGCAGAGGGACACAAGATCTGCGATCTGATATTTCTGGGGCTGGATGGTGATCAGGGCAGGAGTCTGGAAACTGTACGGACAATGCGCCTGAAAGGACATTATATCCCGGTTGTGCTGGTGGCAGAGAATGAAAAATTCTATAAAGAAGCATTTGAAGTGTTTGCCTATAACTATCTGGTCAAACCGGTTGAAAGTGGAGAACTGGAACATGTTCTGGTACATATCCTGGAGGTATGCAGGCGTGAAGGCGGAAGAGCGCTGTATTTTCGCTACAGGAAACAGGTTTATACACTGCAGCACGATCATCTGGCATATATATCCAGTAGTCTTCACAGTGTGACATTTCATCTTACCGATGGAAAAAAGATCAGCTGCAGAGCCAGGCTGGGGGATTTTTCGGGACAGCTGTCAGACAGCAGCTTTTTGAGATGTCATCAGAGCTTTTGTATTAACATGGAGAAGGTAACTTCACTTAAGAAGAACAGTTTTGTGGTCGGACAGACGGAAATCCCAATTTCCAGAACATATCTGAAAACGGCCAGAAAGAAATACAAAGATTATCTGGCAGAGCAGAAGGTTTGCTCTTGACAGCTCCTTTTGGGTATGTTACTATAACCATACGCTTTCACGTGGTAGAGTGACCATGTGATAAAGAGATAACCGAAAAAAGGAGAATGACCATGAAGAAAAGAACAGTTGCAGTAGTAATGGCGGCAGCGATGACAATAGGAATGATGGTAACAGGAGTGAGTGTACAGGCAGGTGTTGAGGATAAGACCCTGATCGTAGGATTTGATGCTGAATATCCTCCGTTCGGATATAAGGATGATAACGGAGAATATGTAGGATTTGACCTTGACCTTGCCCAGGAAGTATGTGATAATCTTGGCTGGGAACTTGTTAAGAAGCCTATCAACTGGGATTCCAAGGATATGGAGCTGAACTCCGGAACGATCGACTGTATATGGAATGGATTTACTATCAACGGACGTGAGGATGACTATACATGGAGTGATCCATACATCAACAATGAGCAGGTGATCGTAGTTGCCAAGGATTCTGAAATTGAGAAGCTTGCGGATCTTAAGGGCAAGAACGTAGTTGTACAGGCTGCATCCGCTGCACTGGACGCATTGAACAACGATGACAATAAGGAACTGAAGGACAGCTTTGCATCTCTTACAGAGAATCCGGACTACAACACTGCATTTATGAATATTGATTCCGGAGCTGCAGACGCTGTTGCTGTTGATATCGGTGTTGCTAACTATCAGCTTTCCCAGAGAGGCAAGGATAAATATGTGATCCTTGACGAGCCAATCCAGAACGAGCAGTATGGCATCGGATTCAAGAAGGGAAATGATGAACTGAAGGATCTCGTATGGGATGAGGTCAAGAAGCTTGACGAGTCCGGTGAGGTTGACAAGCTTGCAGATAAGTATGAACTGGATAAGAGCATGCTCTGCATCAGCGAGGACAAGGATAAGACAGAGAATTCTGATTCAGCAGAAGCTGACACAGAAGAAAGTGCAGACAGCACAGAGAAAGAAACCGATTCTGAATCCAAATGATCCGGTACAGATCCGGCACAGTAAAAGCTGTGAAGATATTTTTTTAAGCTATCCAACAGCAGTAGAAATAAGAAACATAGCAGAAGCTTTTGAAGCTTCCGCATAAAAAGGAAATGAGGGTGCTTCGGCGCAGAAAGAGCTGCCGTACACGCTCATTTCCTGTTGTTTACAGGAATTACAGGTATCAGTCCGATAAATAGGACTGATACTCCGAACCAGGAGGAAAAAAATGAGTTTTAGTGTAATGCTCCAGCAGCTGGCAGGAGGAATGCTGGTCTCTATTGAGATCTTTTTTGTAACCTTGCTGTTTTCTCTGCCGCTGGGACTTCTGATCTGTTTTGGCAGAATGTCCAGAAACAAAGTGATCCGTACCATTGTATCCGGTTACATATCCATCATGAGAGGAACGCCGCTGATGCTGCAGCTGATGGTGGTATATTTCGGTCCGTATTTTATCTTCGGGATCCGTATTTCCATGGGATATAGTCTGATTGCTGTATTTATCGCATTTGCCATCAACTATGCAGCTTACTTTGCAGAAATCTATCGCGGCGGCATTGAATCCATGCCGGTGGGACAGTATGAAGCTGCAAAGATCCTTGGATACAATAAGGTGCAGACATTTTTCCGCATCATCCTTCCACAGGTGATCAAGAGGATTTTGCCGTCTATTACAAATGAGGTCATTACGCTGGTCAAGGATACTTCCCTTGCGTTTGTTGTGGCAGTTGCGGAGATGTTTACCATTGCCAAGCAGATCGCAAGTGCACAGACAACAATGATGCCATTTGTGATCGCTGCGATATTTTATTATGTGTTCAACCTGATCGTGGCTGTTGTGATGCAGAAGGTTGAGAAAAGTATGAATTACTACCGCTAACCGGAATGGAGAGTACAAAATATGAAATTATTTGAAATGAAACATATCAAAAAAAGCTTTGACGGACTGGAAGTTCTCAAAGATATCTCTCTTGACGTGGAAGAGGGAGAAGTTTTAAGTATCATCGGTCCTTCCGGTTCCGGCAAGTCAACCATCCTGCGTTGTGCCACAGGACTTGAGACGCCGGACAGCGGCGAGATCATCAAAAACGGTGATGTGGGACTGGTGTTCCAGCAGTTCAATCTGTTTCCGCATTTTTCCGTACTGAAAAATATAGTGGATGCACCTCTGAAGGTGCAGAAGAGAAAGAAAGATGAGGTTTACGCCCAGGCAAGAAGCCTTCTTAAGAAAATGGGACTTGCAGACAAGGAGAAGGCATATCCTTTTCAGCTTTCCGGAGGACAGCAGCAGCGAGTTTCCATTGCCCGTGCGCTCTGTATGAATCCGAAGATCCTGTTTTTTGATGAACCTACATCTGCACTTGATCCGGAACTGACCGGTGAGATCCTGAAGGTTATCAAGGATCTTGCTCAGGAGCATATCACCATGGTGATCGTTACTCATGAAATGAATTTTGCAAGAGATATTTCCGACCGTATCATTTTTATGGATAAGGGTGTGATCGCAGTGGAGGGAACGCCGCAGGAGGTATTTTCTTCCGAAAATGGCAGAATGAAGGAATTTTTGGGAAAATTCCATCAGGGTATGGAGTAACAAACGGTTGCTTTTAAAGAGTCAATGTTATATAATTTCAAGAGGCGTGAATTAACCAGATTCGGGCAGATAACGGATCATTCGCCATTCCGGCCCGGATGTATGTAATCAGGAGGATAATAATGAATACAGACAGATATGTAAGCCCGCTGTCAGAGCGGTACGCAAGCAAAGAGATGCAGTACATTTTTTCCCCGGACATGAAATTCCGCACATGGAGAAAGCTGTGGATCGCACTTGCTGAGACGGAACGTGAGCTTGGCCTTAACATCACCCAGGAGCAGATTGATGAGATGAAAGCTCATGCGGATGATATCAACTATGATGTGGCTAAGGAGCGTGAGCGTCAGGTTCGCCATGATGTAATGTCTCACGTGTATGCGTTTGGTGTACAGTGCCCGAAGGCAAAAGGCATCATCCATCTGGGAGCAACCTCCTGTTATGTAGGAGATAACACCGACATTATCGTTATGACAGAGGCACTGAAACTTGTCCGCAAGAAACTTGTGAACGTGATCGCGGAGCTTTCCAAGTTTGCAGCACAGTATAAAGATCAGCCAACTCTGGCATTTACTCATTTCCAGCCGGCACAGCCCACAACCGTAGGTAAGAGGGCAACTCTCTGGACACAGGAATTCCTGATGGATCTTGAGGACCTTGAGTATGTATTAAGCACTATGAAACTTCTTGGTTCCAAGGGAACAACCGGTACACAGGCAAGCTTCCTGGAACTCTTTGACGGAGATCAGGAGACTATCGACAAGATCGATCCGATGATCGCCGAGAAGATGGGATTCAAGTCCTGCTATCCGGTTTCCGGACAGACTTATTCCAGAAAAGTGGACACCCGTGTGCTGAATATCCTTGCGGGAATCGCTGCAAGTGCACATAAGATG
This sequence comes from Blautia sp. 2227st1_G12_2227SCRN_220401, assembly GCF_039062885.1. Lineage (NCBI taxonomy): Bacteria > Bacillati > Bacillota > Clostridia > Lachnospirales > Lachnospiraceae > Blautia > Blautia sp. 2227st1_G12_2227SCRN_220401. The sequence continues at coordinate 147,586 of NZ_JBCLNI010000002.1, forward strand.
TCCAACGACATCCGTCTTCTTCAGCATCTGAAAGAAGTGGAGGAGCCATTTGAGAAATCCCAGATCGGATCTTCCGCCATGGCATATAAGAGAAACCCGATGAGAAGTGAGAGAATCGCTTCCCTGTCCAGATATGTGATGATCGATGCCCTGAATCCGGCTATCACATCTGCGACACAGTGGTTTGAGAGAACTCTGGATGACTCTGCAAACAAGCGTCTCAGCGTTCCGGAAGGATTCCTTGCAATTGACGGAATCCTGGATCTCTGCCTCAATGTTGTAGACGGACTGGTTGTTTATCCGAAGGTTATTGAGAAGAGACTGATGTCCGAGCTTCCGTTCATGGCGACTGAGAATATCATGATGGATGCAGTTAAGGCAGGTGGAGACCGTCAGGAGCTTCATGAGCGTATCCGTGAGCTTTCCATGGAAGCAGGCAAGAACGTGAAGGTAGAAGGCAAGGATAACAACCTTCTTGAACTGATCGCTGCGGATCCGGCATTTAACCTGACTCTTGAGGATCTTCAGAAATCCATGGATCCGTCCAGATATACAGGACGTGCAAAAGAGCAGACAGAGGCGTTTATTGCCAATGTGGTACAGCCGGTTCTGGACGCACATAAGGATCTGCTTGGGGTTAAGGTTGAGATCAACGTATAATTGCGGAAGGTTATAAACATTAAGAAATGAACACAGACAGGAATAGCATGTCTTCTGGCATTACAGACAGAGAACATGCCGTTCCGAATAATAGAGAAAGACACAAGGAGGAACTGTGTTATGGTAACTGCAGTAGTAGGAGCAAACTGGGGAGATGAAGGTAAGGGCAAGATCACAGATATGCTTGCTGAGAAAGCCGATATCATCGTAAGATTTCAGGGTGGAGCCAATGCGGGCCACACCATCGTAAATGATTACGGTAAATTCGCACTTCATACACTTCCGTCAGGTGTGTTTTACGGACATACGACCAGTGTCATCGGAAACGGTGTTGCACTGAACATTCCGGTATTCTTCAAGGAGTACAACGAAGTAGTAGGCCGTGGAGTACCGGCACCGAAGATCCTGATCTCCAACAGAGCACAGATGGTAATGTCTTACCACATTCTGTTCGATCAGTATGAAGAGGAGCGTCTTGGAGGCAAGGCTTTCGGTTCCACAAAATCCGGAATCGCTCCGTTCTATTCTGACAAATATGCAAAGATCGGCTTCCAGGTAAGTGAGCTTTTTGATGAGGAAGCACTGAAAGAGAAGGTTGTACGTATCTGCGAGACCAAGAACGTAACACTTGAGCATCTCTATCATAAGCCTCTTCTGAAACCGGAAGACATCATGAATGAGCTGATGGAATACAAGAAGATGGTTGAGCCATACGTATGCGACGTATCGCTCTATCTCTGGAATGCACTGAAAGAGGGAAAACAGGTTCTTCTTGAGGGACAGCTTGGAACTCTGAAAGACCCGGATCACGGAATCTATCCGATGGTTACATCCTCTTCCACACTGGCTGCTTATGGTGCCATCGGTGCAGGTCTGCCTCCATATGAGATCAAGAAGGTCGTAACCGTATGCAAAGCTTATTCCAGTGCAGTTGGAGCAGGTGCATTCGTTTCTGAGATCTTCGGCGAGGAAGCAGATGAGCTGAGAAAACGTGGCGGTGACGGTGGTGAGTTCGGTGCTACTACAGGCCGTCCGAGACGTATGGGATGGTTCGACTGTGTTGCATCCAAATACGGATGCCGTCTCCAGGGAGCTACAGACGTTGCTTTTACAGTACTGGATGTTCTGGGATATCTGGATGAGATCCCGGTTTGCACAGGCTATGAGATCGACGGAGAGGTAACAACAGAATTCCCGACAACTGTGCAGCTTGAGAAAGCAAAACCGGTTATTGAGAAGCTTCCGGGATGGAAATGCGATATCCGTGGAATCAAAAAATATGAGGATCTTCCGGAGAACTGCAGAAAATATGTAGAGTTCGTAGAAAAACATATTGGATTCCCGATCACAATGATCTCTAACGGACCAGGAAGAAACGACATCATTTACAGATAATTATTTTTACAGTATCAGGATTATGACAACAGGAAGCGCCGGGGAAGAATTTCTCCGGCGCCCTTTTGTTTCAAAGAGATATTCAGTTAAAATAACAGATAGAATAGCTGATGTATCATGTGAAAGGAAGCTCAATGAAAAATTTTAAAAGAATCGCAGCACTTGCAGGTGTTGTCATATTACTTCTTATATTCTGCCTTCCAATGGCATTTGCCTGGGGAAGCAGTGAAAACGCCCAGGCTTTGTTCCGGGGGGCTTTTGCGGCAGCAGTTCTGGTACCGATCGTAGCGTATGTTTTCTGGATGGCGTACCGGATCTGGGGAAATAAGAAGCCGAGAGAGGATGAAAACCGTATGATCGAGAATATTATTTTTGATGTGGGAAATGTGCTGATGGGCTATGACTGGGAAGAGTATCTTCGGAGCTATGACTTCCCGGAAGAAAAGTATCAGAAAATCGCAGATGCAGTATTTCGAAACTCGATCTGGGAGGAACAGGACCGTGGACAGCATGAGGAGTCCTGGTATGTAGATAAATTTGTGGAAAGTGCACCGGAATATGAAGCAGATATCCGTGAGGTGGTACGACGTGATCCGGAGTGTATGCATCTGTATGATTATGCGGAAACCTGGGTGAAATATCTCAAAAATCAGGGATATCATCTCTATGTCCTTTCCAACTACGGAACTTATATGCTGGATCGTACAAAGCAGGATATGTCTTTTCTGAAATATATGGATGGAGTGGTATTTTCCTGTGATGTGCAGCAGATCAAGCCTGAGGTGGATATTTACAAAACACTTCTGAAGCGTTACAGCCTGAAACCGGAGAAATCGGTATTTCTGGATGATCGTGCCGTGAACTGTGAGGGAGCCGGAAAAGCCGGTATCCATACCATCCAGTTTGAGAATCTGAAGCAGGCGGCGAAGGCGCTTGAGAAGCTTGGTGTGAAATGACCTTCAGTGTGAAAAGAGAAACGCAGAGGGCCTGCACCATCGCGAAGCCCTCTGCATTCTAAAGGGGAGGATATGATAAGTATCTCCCGGAACGGCATCTGTTATACAGAAAATATATAAGATCTTGTAATCTTTTATTCCCTGTTCTTCTTCCGGTATTCACCGGGAGTCATTCCATATGTTTTTTTAAAAGTACGCATGAAATGCTCCGGACTTTCATACCCTACAAGTTCACAGATCGCAAGATTGCTGAGCGAGGTTTCACGCAGAGCATGACATGCCTGGTTCAGCTTGATATCCCGGATGATCTGTAAAAATGTCCGTCCGGTACTTTCCCTGATCAGGGTACTGAAGTGGGAAGTACTATAGCCAAAATGCTTCGCAGCTTCACGTAAGGTAACGCTCTGGTAGTGACGGTTCAGGTAGTTGAGGATTTCCGTTACAGAATTTCCGGTGCTGTCCTTTGTAAGGATGGATTCAATATCATTTTCGTGAAAACGCAGCAGCATGGCCCAGAATATTAAAAGCAACACTGTCATCAAAGATCCCCACACTGTGAGTGGTATGCGGTGGGATGATACAGATATCTCCGGTATGCAAAGTGTGTTCGATCCTTTGTATCGCAGTGTGGGCAGTTCCGTCATACAGACAGAGGATCTCAAAAAATTCATGTTCATGGGGAAAAACAGGGGTATAGCGGTAATGCTTGGAAAGCACGATATTGCCATTTATATCATGAGCAAGTCAGGTATGGATGATCCTGGCGGAAGCAGTCAGCGGCGAAGAAGGAGCAGAAATACTGGATCGTCTGGTGGAACTGAAACCGGAAAAAGGAATGGTTTCTCCGTATATGAACCATCACTTTGTGGAAGCACTTTTGATGTGTGGTAAAAAAGACCAGGCAATGGAATATATGAAATATTACTGGGGTGGAATGTTAAGCCACGGTGCGGATACATTCTGGGAGCTTTATAATCCGGAAAATCCTGCAGAATCTCCATATGGAAGCAGCATTGTCAACAGCTACTGTCACGCATGGAGCTGCACTCCGACTTATCTTCTCAGAAAATATTTTAACTGAAGCAAGTAAGTCCCCTGCGGGGTTGCGAATATCTGCTTGAACTAAATCACAGTGTGATAAAATAACTCGGATATGAAACAGATGTATTTGATTTCTTCGCCAAAAGATGATATAATAAATAGAAATTGCGAAGCGGAATATAAATCTCCGTCTTATTTATCTAAAATTTTGGAAAAGAGGATCAGACAATGAGCGATATGACAATTCTTGAGCAGTGGCGTTCCATTGCTTATAATCAGAATGCAGATAAGAATAAGCTTCAGCGCTTCTGGGCAAATTATTTTAACATTGAGAAGAATATTTATGAGCAGCTTCTTGAGAACCCGGATGAGATCGTTTCCGGAACTGTAAAAGAGCTTGCTGAGAAATACGGTCAGGACGTTATGACTATGGTTGGTTTCCTTGACGGAATCAATGACAGTCTGAAGGTTCCGAACCCGATCGAGACTATGGATGAGGATACCAAGGTAAACCTTGCATTTGATAAAGAGGCACTCTATAAGAACATGGTAGATGCCAAGGCTGACTGGCTTTACAACCTTCCTCAGTGGGACAAGATCTTCACAGAAGAGAAAAAGAAAACCCTCTACATGGAGCAGAAGAAATCCGGCACAGTTGTGAAACCGCACAAGGTCGGAAGAAACGATCCGTGCCCATGCGGAAGCGGCAAGAAATACAAACACTGCTGCGGAAGATAATGAGCGTAAAGAAGAATCTGGATTACATTATCGTGTTAGGTGCCCATGTGGACGGAACACGGATGACACTTGCCCTTCTGGAACGAGCCAGAAGGGCTCTTCTTTATCTTGAAGAAAATCCGGGTACGAAGGCAGTGCTCTCCGGAGGAAAAGGCGATGGAGAAAACATTTCCGAGGCAGAGGCCATGTATCGCTACCTTACCGGTCACGGAATAAACGGGGACAGACTGATGCGGGAAGAGGAATCTACCAGTACGAAAGAGAATTTGGAATTCAGCCGCAGAAAGATCGGGACCACAGACTGTTCCGTAGGCGTGGTGACGAACAATTTTCATGTATGGAGAGGAGCAGCCATTGCAAGAAAATGTGGATTCCGGGAAGTGGCCATGGTACCTTCTAGGTATCGAAGCTGGCGTCTTTTTATCTACATTCCCCGTGAGATTTTGGCCATTATCAAAGACAAACTCATGGGAAATCTGTAGATCTGTGCGAGAAGAGAAATCTCAAAAATTTTGTCAACATGCGTTGACAAATAAAAATACTGCGCTTATAATGAACCACAGAAAAGGAAATAAAAAACACGCTGACGAGACGAGTAAGCTGTGAAACGTTACAGAGAGAGATGTGAAGTGCTGGAAACATCTTATCGGGAAACAGCCGAAGACTACCTCCGAGTGGCCCCAATCCGGTCCGGTGATTCCGTTATCATCATAATTGAGAGGCTTTGCATCCTGGCATGACCGGGCAGCAGAGCAAGCAGGGTGGAACCGCGAGAATGAATGAACTCGTCCCTTACAGTATGTGATGTACTGTGAGGGATTTTTTTATTGCAGAATCTCTTGCAAAAGCAGACACATACTGTGTACCATAGAAACTTCATTTAAAATGAAAGGAGAAAAAACAATGATCATTACATTAAAAGACGGCTCAAAAAAAGAATATGCAGAAGCAAAAGCTGTGATCGATATCGCATATGACATCAGCGAAGGCCTTGCACGTGCTGCATGTGCAGGAGAAGTAAACGGAGAGGTCGTAGATCTTCGTACAGTTCTTGACAGCAACTGTGAGCTGAATATCCTTACAGCGAAAGACGAGAAGGGCCTTGCAGTTCTCCGTCATACAGCATCTCACGTAATGGCACAGGCTGTACAGAACTTATACCCGGAGGCAAAGGTTGCCATCGGACCATCCATTGATACAGGCTTCTACTATGATTTCGACCACGAGCCATTTTCACGTGAGGATCTTGACGCCATTGAGAAAGAGATGAAAAAGATCATCAAAAAAGGCGCAAAGATCGAGCGTTTTACAAAATCCCGTGAGGATGCCATCGCATACTTTAAAGAGAAAAATGAGCCATACAAGGTTGAGCTGATCGAGGATCTTCCGGAGGGAGAAGAGATTTCCTTCTATTCACAGGGAGACTGGACAGACCTCTGTGCAGGCCCACACCTGATGAGTGTAAAAGGCATCAAGGCATTCAAGCTTCTTTCTTCTTCTAGCGCATACTGGAGAGGCAGTGAGAAAAACGCAATGCTCACACGTATCTACGGAACAGCCTATGCTACAAAGGATGAGCTGAAAGAGCATCTGGAGCAGATGGAAGAAGCAAAGAGACGTGACCATAACAAGCTTGGCCGTGAGATGAAGATCTTCACAACTGTAGATGTGATCGGACAGGGACTTCCGCTTATCATGCCAAACGGTGTGATCATGATGCAGGAGCTTCAGCGCTGGATCGAGGATGAGGAGACAAAGCGTGGATACGTAAGAACAAAAACTCCTCTTATGGCAAAGAGCGATCTTTACAAGATCTCCGGACACTGGGATCATTACAAAGATGGTATGTTCGTACTTGGTGATGAGGAGAAGGACAAAGAGGTTTATGCACTTCGTCCGATGACATGTCCGTTCCAGTACTATGTATACAAAGCAGAGCAGCACAGCTACCGTGATCTGCCGATCCGTCTCGGCGAGACCTCCACACTGTTCCGTAATGAGGATTCCGGAGAGATGCATGGCCTGACACGAGTTCGTCAGTTTACTATTTCCGAGGGACATCTGATCGTAAGACCGGACCAGATGGTAAAAGAGTTCAAAGACTGTATCGCACTTGCCCAGTACTGTCTGCAGGTACTTGGTGTTGAGGAAGATGTAACCTATCATCTTTCCAAATGGGATCCGACAAACAAAGAGAAATACATCGGTGAGCCGGAGGTATGGGAAGAGACAGAAGGCCATATCCGCCAGATGCTTGAGGAGCTGAACATTCCATTCACAGAGGATGTGGGCGAGGCTGCTTTCTACGGACCGAAGGTTGATATCAACGCAAAGAACGTATACGGAAAAGAAGACACAATGATCACGATCCAGTGGGATGCACTTCTCGCAGAGCAGTTTGATATGTACTATATCGATGAGAATGGCGACAAACAGCGTCCGTACATCATCCACCGTACATCCATGGGATGCTATGAGAGAACACTGGCATGGCTCATTGAGAAATACGCAGGAATGTTCCCGACATGGCTCTGCCCTGAGCAGGTTCGTGTGATCCCGATCTCCGAGAAGTATAACGATTATGCACAGAAGGTTGAAGCTCAGATGAGAGAAGCAGGAATCCGCTGCTCTGTAGACGGACGTTCCGAGAAGATGGGATACAAGATCCGTGAGGCACGTCTTGAGAGAGTACCTTACATGCTTATCGTTGGTGCAAAAGAGGAAGAAGAGGGTAAGGTTTCCGTAAGAAGCCGCTATCTTGGCGATGAGGGAATGAAAGAGCTTGGTGAGTTCATTAACTTCATCAAAGAAGAGATCAAGAACAAGACGATCCGTAAGATCGAGGTTCAGGAAGAGAAGAAATAAACAAAACAGATGATTGACGGATAAATAAAAGGCGACCCGTGTGATAGGCGGGCCGCCTTTATTTTTGATCCGGCAATATTGAGGCCACGCTGTGATGCGGAGGCGGTCAGTATTGCCGGATATTTTTTATTTAAAATATTTCTCCCTGACGAGTTCAACCGGCATGTCCAGTCCGGTCCAGATGTGGAAAGCCTTTACACCCTGGTGGAGCAGCATGTACATTCCGTTAAAGGTCGGACATCCGGCTTCCCGGGCTTCCCTGAGAAGTCTTGTTTCTCTTGGCTCATATACAACATCGGCTACGGTAAGCTCCGGATGGAACAGAGCCTTGTCCGGGATCACGGTGCCTGTCACATCCGGAACCATTCCCACAGAAGTTGCATTGATGAGGAGATTGCTTTCCTCCAGTGCGTCCTTCAGCGCAGTGTGATCATCCATCTCATGAAGGATCATCTCACATTCTGTCATATGAGACATTTTTTCTGCCATGGCAGCAGCACGTTCCCAGTAACGGCTGGTAGGACGTGCAAAAACATGGATCTTTTTTGCACCCTCCAGGGCGGACTGGCCGCAGATCGCCATTCCGGCACCGCCGACACCCATAACGGTGATAGTGCGCCCCTTTACATCACAGCCGGCATCTCTGGCAGACTGGGTAAATCCATAACCATCAGTATTAAACCCCTTTAATTTTCCATTGTCGTTGCGTACGGTATTTACCGCTCCAATCAGCTGGGCAGTGGGAGAAAGCTCGTCCAGAAGCTCCACGATCTTATTCTTGTTTGGCATGGTCAGGTTAAAGCCCTTGATCCCACAGGCTTTCAGTCCTTCCACAGCCTGGGGAAGGGTCTCCTCTGTTACATCAAAACAGAGATACACATAATCAAGTCCAAGATAACGGAATGCCTCATTGTGCATTAAAGGTGATACGCTGTGTGCCACGGGGCTTCCCAGAAGGCCGGTAAGCCCGGTATGTCCGGTAATATTGATCATTGTTCGATTCCCTCCTGTATCTCATATAATAGAATTTCTTTACGAAATATAATAAAAAATATTTTAGCACTATAAAGTGCGAAAATCAACAAATACAAATATTGTACGGAAATTTATACATTTTTGTCGCCGATTCATAGAAAAAATCTATAAATGTCGAGACAGACAGAAACGACCCGATAAGTTAGAAGAATCGACATCCGGATTTGACAAAATATGCAAAGAGCCTGCCCTATAATAAATACACTTACCAAAGTTGAGAATCGATGGCAGACGAAACAGCAGTGGAGGAAGCTTATGTATCAGAGGATATACATAGATATCGTTTTTATGACGAATTTCCTTATGGATTACATGCTTTTAAGACTTGTGGGAAAATTTCTGCATCTTGATGGGAAACGCAGAAGATGTGTGATATCCGCTGCCTTTGGATCTTTTGTATCCTGCCTGCTTGTATGTGCACCTTTTAAGATCATTTTTCCTGCCGCTGTACTGATCCATGGCGGCTGCGCTTTTTTTATGGCGTCGTTTGCTTTTCGACTGAAAAAAGGCGGCCTTCTTGTAAAAACCATTCTGGCTCTGTATTTCACAGCTTTTGTGGTTGGCGGGATCTATCAGGCACTGGAAACGGAAAGAACCATGACGGTGAAAATATTTCTGCTTTTTCTGGCAGGGATTTATGGCACACTTTATACTCTGGGATGTGTGACCGAGACCTTCCGGTTTGGAAGAAGAAATATTTTTCCGGTCACTTTGAAATATCAGGGGAAGCTGCAGCAGACATACGGCTTTTATGATACCGGAAATCTCCTTATGGATCCTGTGAAAAAACAGCCGGTATCGATCATCAAACAGGAACTCCTGGGAAGCCTGATATCGAAAGAGCAGGTGAAAAAACTGATGGATATTAAAGATAAACCAGAGGCACTGGAAAATACAGGATTTGTCAGTCTGCAGCCGCATTTTCTGAGCTGTCATACCGCAGATGGAAAAAAAGGACTGCTGCTGGCAGTGATCCTTGATGAACTTCTGATCCAGACTCCCGAAAGGGTGGTACATGTAGGAAAACCGGTGCTTGCTATAACATCCGAGCCCTCAGCTTTGGGAGAAGAGTACGAGATACTTTTGAATTCCAGACTATTAAATTGAGAAGGGGGCTTATGTTATGAACAGAGCAGCTGCAAGATCCTATCCGTTTCAGGTGATCCGGAAATTTATGTTCAATCGTCCGGGAGAGGTTTTTTATATTGGTGGAAATGATATCCTTCCGGCGCCGTTGTCAGCGGAACGGGAGGCTGAAGTGATCGAAATGTTGGGAACAGAAAAGGAAAAAGAGGGAAAGTCGGTTCTGATCGAGCATAATCTACGGCTGGTGGTTTATATTGCAAAGAAATTTGATAATACAGGGGTAGGTGTGGAGGATCTGATCTCCATCGGAACCATAGGGCTCATAAAGGCTATCAATACCTTTGATCCGGTAAAAAATATCAAGCTTGCTACCTATGCATCACGATGTATCGAAAATGAGATCCTGATGTATCTGAGGAGAAACAGCAAAACAAAGATGGAGGTTTCCATTGATGAGCCGCTGAATGTGGACTGGGATGGAAATGAGCTGCTACTTTCGGATATTCTGGGAACGGATGACGATGTGATCTCCAGACGTCTGGAAGATGAGGTGGAGATCGCACTTCTTGGAAAAGCCATCAGCAAACTGACAAAGCGGGAACAGATGATCATCCGTCTGCGATTCGGCATCGGAAACCGGGAAGGAAGCGAGAAAACACAGAAGGAGGTAGCGGATCTTTTAGGAATTTCGCAATCCTACATTTCCCGCCTGGAAAAGCGGATCATGAAGCGGCTGAGGAAAGAAATCGTAAAGTATGAATAGAAGAAACCGGAAAAAACGGTTTACCGGACAGGTTTCCCTTATGGAGGAAGTAAAACCAAAAAATATTTTTGAGACACCACAGAGAGATGAGCGTCTTGGATGGACCGGTGATGCAGAAATCTTCTGCCGTACGGCATGCTTCCTTGAAAATACCTATTCCTTCTACCGAAAATGGCTCCGTGATGTGGAGGCAGACCAGACAGAGGAGGGCGGTGTTGCCCATGTTGTTCCGGATATCATTTCCGGAAACGAAGGGTATAATTGGCTCCTTGAGCAGGGAAGTCATTCGGCAGCAGCGAGAAGATTTAAAATTCCGGGAAATACAGTAGAATTTGTCAGAGACCTTCGATATAATAAATACAGAGTGTTTACAGAACTACAGAATGAACAAAAGAAGAAGGGGTGTGGCAGAATGATCGACATTGCACATGCAAAACAGGAATTCGAAAAATATCTGGATGAATACGACCGGGAGGATGAACAGATCTGTCTGAAGATCGTACATACCTATGGCGTGGTGAAATACGCAGGAGAGATTGCCAGAAAAATGGAATGTTCCGGTGAAGATGTGGAACTTGCGGAGCTGATCGGTCTGCTTCATGATATTGGCCGTTTTGAGCAGATCCGTAGATTTCACAGCTTTGAGCCGGGAACCATGGATCATGCCGTGTTCGGTGCAGAACTTCTCTTCGGGGAGGAGAAGCTGATCCGGCGCTTCGTGGAGGATGATAAATTTGATGAGCTGATCGATGCAGCAATTCGGAAGCACAGTGATTTCAAACTGGAAGGAATCCACGATGCAAGAACACTTTTCCATGCAAAACTGATCCGGGATGCAGACAAGCTGGATAACTGCAGAGTAAAGCTGGAGGCGTCAATAGAGGCCATGCTTGGTGTATCAGAAGAGGTTGCAGGAGAAGGGCTGATCTCACCGGCAGTGTGGGAGTCCTGTCTCAGAAGAGAATCCGTGTTATCCGCAGACAGACATGCGCCGGTGGATTACTGGGTATCTTATCTTGCACAGTATTATGATATCAATTTTCCTGAGACCTGTGAGATCATCGAAGAAGAGGATTATATCACCAGGATCGCAGGGCGGCTGACTTATCAGGAGCAGGATACCAGAACTAAGCTCCATATTCTCACAGAAGATCTGAACAGGTATCTGGAGATGCCGGCTGTGTCTGTGAAGGAATAGGATCATAGCAGTTACTGTTCACTGGCAATGTCCCGCGAGGTGTTTTTTGTGAGCGAAGGTCACAGAAAACCCGAGACATACCGCGCGAATTTATGCGATTAGCATAAATTCTGTGCATCGCGAAGCGTGTTACTGAGAACGGAATGAGCAGTAACTCATAGCAGAGAGACTTGTTATATTTTTTTGTTTGGGGTTGACTTTGAGGCGGTTTTCGCCTAAAATATATCAAAGATACGGCGATGATGAGAATAGTACACAGGGAATTATCTCAGAGAGGGATCTGCTTTGGTGGAAGGATCCTGTGCGTGAACTGTGGAACCGGCCTCGGAGCTCTGCGTGATTGAAGCGTGGCGTGTGTTTCCGGCGTTAACGGGTGTTGAGAGAACAGCTTTTCAGGCTGTTAACTGGGGTGGTACCGCCGAAGTCATTCGGTCCCTTGTGAGGGATTTGGATGGCTTATTTTTTGTCCGTAAAACAGGATTGTAAATACAGTGTACGGTTTATGGGACAGAAGAGTAAGCTGGAAGGATTCCGGATTGCTGTGGCTGCCTGACAGCCGGCAATATGTAACAGATCACAAGAAAAAGGAGATTTATCATGGCAAAAGAAAAGAAATTAGTACAGGCCATCACATCTATGGATGAGGATTTTGCTCAGTGGTATACAGACGTTGTTAAGAAGGCTGAGCTCTGTGGCTATACAAGTGTTAAGGGCTGTATGGCGATCAAACCTGCAGGTTATGCAATCTGGGAGAATATCCAGCATGAGCTTGACCGCAGATTTAAAGAAACCGGTGTAGAGAACGTTTACATGCCGATCTTTATCCCGGAGTCTCTTCTTGATAAAGAGAAAGATCATGTAGAAGGTTTTGCTCCGGAGGTTGCATGGGTGACTCATGGCGGCCTTGATCCGCTGCAGGAGAGACTTTGCGTGCGTCCGACTTCTGAGACTCTATTCTGCGATTTCTACCAGAAAGAGATCCAGTCCCACAGAGATCTTCCAAAGGTATATAATCAGTGGTGTTCCGTTGTCCGTTGGGAGAAGACAACACGTCCCTTCCTTCGTTCCAGAGAGTTCCTGTGGCAGGAGGGACATACTGCTCATGCAACAGCTGAGGAAGCGGAGCAGCGTACCATCCAGATGCTGAACATCTATGCAGACTTCTGCGAGGAAGTTCTTGCGATTCCGGTCATCAAAGGCCAGAAGACAGACAAGGAGAAATTTGCAGGTGCTGAGGCTACTTATACCATCGAATCTCTGATGCACGACGGTAAGGCTCTCCAGTCCGGTACAAGCCATAACTTTGGAGATGGCTTTGCCAAAGCATTCGGAATCCAGTACACAGATAAAGATAACACACTGAAATATGTTCACCAGACATCCTGGGGAATGACAACCCGTATGATCGGTGCGATCATCATGGTTCACGGTGATAACAGCGGACTTGTTCTTCCTCCGAGGATCGCTCCGGTACAGACTGTGATCATCCCGATCCAGCAGCGTAAAGAGGGCGTTATGGAGAAGGCTGATGAGCTTCTTGCAGCACTGAAGGCAGCAGGCATCCGTGCAAAGGTTGACGCTACAGACAAGAGCCCGGGATTCAAGTTTGCTGAGCAGGAGATGCGTGGTATCCCGCTTCGTGTGGAATGTGGCCCGAAGGATATCGAAAACGGCCAGGCAGTTCTCTGCAGAAGAGATACCCGTGAGAAATACACAGTATCCTTCGAGGAGCTTGCAGATAAGGTAAAAGAGCTTCTGGATACCATTCAGCATGATATGCTGGAGCGCGCACGTGCACACAGAGAGTCACATACTTACGTAGCAAAGAATTATGAGGAGTTCGGTGAGATCATCAACAGCAAACCGGGATTCATCAAAGCTATGTGGTGCGGTGATCGTGCATGTGAGGACAAGATCAAGGAAGATTTCCAGGCAACATCCAGATGTATGCCATTTGAGCAGGAGCAGTTAAGCGACGTTTGCGTATGTTGCGGAAAACCGGCTAAGAAGATGGTTTACTGGGGACGCGCATACTAAAAAATACAGCAGGCCACTTCAAAAAAGTGGGATGATCATATTGCGTTACTGTTCACTGGTAATGTCCCGCGAGGTGTTTTGTGTGAGCGAAGGTCACAGAAAACCCGAGACATACCGCGCGAATTTATGCGATCAGCATAAATTCTGTGCATCGCGAAGCGTGTTACTGAGAACGGAGTGAACAGGAACCATATTGCAGAAACAACGGCGGGGCAAAATATGCTCCGCTGTTTTTATGAATCTATGTTATAATAGCGTTAAGGAAAACATATCAGAATATTATTCAGCTGCTGACATGGAGTTGATACAGCGAAATATAAACGTGTTTTGAATGGACAGCAGCGATCATCAAGAGGAGTTATTATGACGATCAACATACCACAAAAAGCAGAACAGATCCTGCGTACTCTCAATGAAGCCGGCTATGAGGCTTATGTAGTCGGCGGCTGCGTCCGGGATTCCATCCTGGACCGGGTGCCTGGGGACTGGGATATCACTACCTCCGCACTTCCGGAGCAGGTGAAGGAGCTTTTTCACAGAACTGTAGATACGGGGATCCAGCATGGAACAGTAACTGTAATGATGGGCAAAGAGGGCTTTGAGGTGACAACCTACCGTGTAGACGGAGAATATCATGACGGTCGCCACCCGGATGCCGTGACTTTTACCAGAAGTCTTGAGGAAGATCTGAAGCGAAGAGATTTTACCATCAACGCCATGGCTTATCATCCGGAGCATGGACTGGTGGATCTGTTTGGCGGAATGGAGGATATCAATAGGAAGATCATCCGTTGTGTTGGTGATCCGGTAGAACGTTTTACAGAGGATGCCCTTCGGATGCTCCGTGCAGTGCGTTTTTCCGCACAGCTTGGATTTACCGTGGAGGAAAATACGAAGGCTGCCCTTACAAAAATGTCCGGAAATCTGGAACATGTAAGTGCAGAACGTATCCAGACAGAGCTTGTAAAGCTTCTGGTATCCGATCATCCGGATTACCTCCGGACAGCCTGGGAGACAGGCCTTACCCGGGAATTTCTTCCGGAATTTGATGCCTGTATGGAAACAGCGCAGAATACCCCCCATCACTGCTGCAGCGTAGGCGAGCACATCCTGAAAAGCCTTACGGAGATCGAGAATGACAGGCTTCTTCGTATCACCATGCTTCTTCATGACATTGCCAAGCCGGTTGTAAAAAAGACAGATGAGAATGGAAGAGACCACTTTAAGACTCACGGACCGGCAGGCGAAAAGCTGGCAGGAAAGATCCTGCGCCGTCTGAAATTTGATAATGTAACGATCCGAAATACCTGTCGTCTGATCCGGTATCATGATCTTCGTCCCACTCCGGACGCCGAGGATGTGCGGAGAGCTGTGAATCTTATCGGAGAAGAGCTTTTTCCGCTGTATCTGAAAGTGCAGAAGGCAGATCTTTTATCCCAGAGTACTTACAGGAGGGAGGAGAAGCTGGCACGGTTAAGCGGTGTGACGGAAGCTTATCAGGGAATCCTTGAAAGAGGTGAATGTACATCTCTGAAAACCCTGGCAGTTTCCGGAAAGGATCTTATAAAGGCAGGACATCCGGCCGGACCGGCACTGGGAGCACTGCTCGAAAGACTTCTTGACTGTGTGCTGAAAGATCCAACCCTTAATACAAAAGAAAAACTTCTTGAAACAGCAGAAAAAGACAGCATAAAAACCGAATAGAATAACAAAAATCCCCCCTGCATAAAATAGAACGTAAAATAAGGCAGGGGGGAACTTTTTTGTATGATTATGGGTTGAGCGTGCTGGAGCAGTATGGGCTTACGGCTTCATTCTCCGGCAGGGTGCGGGGGGCACTTCTGTGCCGGACAGAAAAAGGTCCGGTGATACTCCGGGAATTTCATGGCTCGGAAAAAAAGCTTTCCATGCAGCAGCAGCTTCTTGAAAAAATGAAAGAACAGAACTGTCTTGTGGACGCCTATCTCAGAAACAGGGAAGGCGTACTGGTAAGCAGGGACAAAGATTCTGTTCCATATACTGCACAGATCTGGTTTGAGGGACGGGAATGTGACACGAGATCCGAAAACGATATTTTAAAAAGCATCCGGACTCTGGCACAGATCCACAAGATCATGCAGCTTCCTGTGGAAATGGATTATGCGGGAAGAAATCTGCAGGAAGAATATATCCGGCATAATCAGGAAATGAAAAAAATACGCCGTTTTATCCGAAAAAAAGGAGCGGTCAATTCTTTTGAGAAGGATTATCTGAAAAGCGTGGAATGGTTTCTGCAAAAAGGAGAAGAAGCGGCAGCTATGCTGGAAACCACGGATTATAAAAATCTGCGGCAGCAGTCTCTTCAAAGTGGCAGTATCTGTCATGGCGAATATAATCAGCATAATGTGCTGATACTTGGGAAAAACACAGCGGTGACGAATTTCAGTCACTGGAGCTTTGATGTGCAGATGGCAGATCTGTACCGATTTATGCGGAAAATCCTGGAGAAATACAGCTGGGATCTGCACCTCGCGCAGAAGATGCTTTCTGCATATGATTCCGTACGACCGCTCTCGGAGTCTGAGTGGCAGAATCTGAGAGTCCGGTTCTGTTATCCGGAAAAATACTGGAAACTGGCAAATCATTATTATACACATAACAAGGCTGTGATCTCCGGAAAAAATGTGGAAAAGCTGAGAACCTTGATCCATCAGAAAAAACAGTGGGAGGAATTTTCAAAACAGTGCTTCAGACAGTAATGATTCTGAATGTGACAAAAACAAAACTTCCCTTTTTCTGAAAATTGTTATATAATATTAAGTATCTTATATAAAGAAACAGGGAGGTATTTTGGAACATGGATTATAAAGAAATCTATAATCAGTGGCTTGAAAACCCATACTTCGATGAGGCGACAAAAGAAGAATTGAAAGCGATCAAAGACGACGAAAATGAGATCAAAGAGCGTTTTTATATGGATCTTGAGTTTGGTACGGCAGGCCTGCGTGGTATCATCGGCGCAGGTACCAACCGTATGAATATTTATGTGGTAAGAAGAGCAACCCAGGGGCTTGCCAACTATATTGCCAAGGTTGACAAGAAATCCCAGGGAGTTGCTATCGCATATGATTCCCGTCATATGTCACCGGAGTTTGCCCAGGAAGCAGCACTTTGCCTGGCAGCAAACGGGATCAAGGCTTATATCTTTGAGACACTTCGTCCGACACCGGAGCTTTCCTTTGCAGTACGTCATCTGGGCTGTGTGGCAGGTATCAACGTAACAGCCAGCCACAATCCTCCGGAATACAACGGATACAAGGTTTACTGGGAGGACGGCGCGCAGATCACACCACCTCATGATTCCGGTATCATGGGCGAGGTAAAGGCGATCTCCGACTGGAATACCGTAAAGACCATGGACAAGGAAGACGCAGTAAAGGCAGGACTTTTCGAAGTGATCGGACAGGCTGTCGATGATGCTTACATGGCAGAGCTTAAGAAACAGATCATCCATATGGATGCAATCCAGGCAGAGGGCAGGAACCTGAAGATCGTTTACACACCTCTTCACGGAACCGGCAATATCCCGGCCAGAAGGATCCTTAAAGAGCTTGGATTTGAGAATGTATATGTAGTACCGGAGCAGGAGCTTCCGAACGGGGATTTCCCGACAGTCAGCTATCCGAACCCGGAGGCAGCAGAGGCATTTGAGCTTGGCCTGAAGCTTGCGAAGGAAGTGGATGCAGACATCGTACTTGCCACAGACCCGGATGCAGACCGTCTTGGCGTCCGCGTAAAGGATAAAAACGGAGAGTATCATGATCTTACCGGTAACATGTCCGGATGCCTTCTTGCAAACTATGAGCTGAGCCAGAGAAAGGCTGTAAACGGAAGCCTTCCGGAGGACGGAGCTCTTGTAAAGACTATCGTTACAACAAACCTGGCAGATGCCATTGCCAAGGGATACAACGTGAATCTTATTGAAGTACTTACCGGATTCAAATACATCGGACAGCAGATCCTCGGATTTGAGAACAGTGGCAAGGGTACATATCTTTTCGGATTTGAGGAGAGCTACGGTTGCCTGATCGGAACCTATGCAAGAGACAAGGATGCCATTGTTGCTACCATGGCACTTTGCGAAGCTGCTGCTTACTATAAGACACAGGGCAAGACTCTCTGGGATGCAATGATCGATATGTATGAGGAGTTCGGTTACTATAAGGATGCCATTCAGGCAGTTACCATGAAGGGTATCGAGGGTCTTCAGAAGATCCAGGAGATCATGACAACACTTCGTCAGAATCCGCCTGCTGAGTTTGCCGGACATAAGGTGACTGCTGTACGTGACTACAAGCTGGATGAGATCACAGATCTTGCAACAGGTGAGAAGAAGCCGACAGGACTTCCGAATTCCAATGTTCTCTACTATGAGCTTACCGATGATGCATGGGTTTGCGTAAGACCGTCCGGAACAGAGCCTAAGGTTAAATTCTATTATGGCGTTAAGGGAACATCTCTTGCAGATGCAGACGAGAAATCCGATGCAATGGGCAAGGCTGTTCTTGAAATGGTTGATTCCATGAAATGATAAAATGGTCACATTCCGCCTGTAATATGCGAAAAACCTTGACATTATAAGCCAAAAGCGGTATATATATAAAGCAAAGTCAAAAATAAGAGAACATCAATTATAGGAGGAAACACCATGAATAAAACAGAGTTAGTGGCAGCAATGGCGAAAGACACCAATCTTTCCAAGAAAGATGTAGAAGCTGTTCTGAAATCTTTTATCGATGTTGTAACAGATGAACTGAAAAAAGGCGAGAAGATTCAGCTGGTTGGATTTGGAACTTTCGAAGTAAGCACAAGAGCTGCAAGAGAGGGAAGAAATCCTCAGACTGGTGAGACCATGACGATCGAGGCTTCCAAGTCTCCGAAGTTCAAAGCAGGAAAAGCTTTAAAGGACGTTGTCAACGGTAAATAATCTGTTGGTTCAGAGTGATAACGGCAGGGGAAACCGGTTTTTGGTTTCCCCTGCTTTTTTAGGAGGAAAAATTATGCGTCTTGATAAATATCTGAAAGTATCCAGACTGATCAAACGCCGTACGGTGGCAAATGAAGCCTGCGATGCAGGAAGAGTTCTGGTCAATGACAAGCCGGCCAAGGCTTCTGTACAGGTAAAGACCGGTGACACTGTGGAGATCCAGTTTGGAAGCCGTAATGTAAAGGTTGAAGTCCTGGAAGTTAAGGAAACGGTAAAAAAGGATGAGGTGGAAAGCATGTTCCGCTATATCTGATGCAGGGACAGCTGCCGTTTGGGCGTGATGGTCTATTCCGGATGGATTTTTCATAAAATAAAAGAGAAATCATCCCCAGGGAGGTATGGATTGGACGAGAAGAAACCGGCAGCATTTCACAGTCTGATGCTGGAGCGGCAGAAAGGCGGCACCATAACGGGAATCCGGGAGGTGATCTCTTTCGATGAAAAAGAAATACTGCTGCATACAGAGGAAGGAAAGTTATCCATAAAAGGCGAAGGACTTCATGTAAAACATCTTGATCTGAAAAGCGGGCAGCTTAGCTTGGAGGGAAAAATCGACAGTCTTACCTATCTTGGCAGGAAAAAGGACAAAAAAGAAGGATCCCTTTTAAAAAGACTGTTCCATTAAAGCTAAAATGACAGCAAACCGGTTGATATTTTTTTGAAGAAGTTGTAAAATTTGGATGTATAAGCTCGTAAAAGGTAAAGAGATCAGATTGTGTAAAAAAGGAGCAGCAGATTGAAAAATCCAAAAAAGGGAAAAGAAAAAAAACGGATCGGATATAATTATCTTGGCATGGCGGGGATCATGGTGATCGCACTGGTGTTGCTGGGAAGCCTTATGCTGCAGAGTAAGACTCTGGAACGGCGCAGGGATTATTATGATTCCAAAGCTACAGCACTGGAGAAGTCCATTGAAAGTGAGAAGGAACGTACCAAGGAGATCGAAGCAGAGAAAGAACATATGAAGACCGACGAATATGTGGAAGAGGCGGCTCGTGAGAAGCTGGGACTTGTGAAAGACAACGAGATCGTGTTTCAGGAAGAAAAATAGCTGAAAATCAAAGGTTTCGACGAAATTTTTTTTGACATTTTCGTGCGGCTTTGACAGATATTTCAGGGATCTTCCTTTATAATGTTCAGTCAGTGAAGGTTATAAGGGGAGGGGAAAATATGCAGGAATGGATCATTGCCATGCTCGTAGTCAGCATACTGCTGATACTCCGGGACATGGCAAAAACTGTCTTTTCGGGAAAAACGAAGGAAAAAGAAGAAATGCTGCCGCTTTGTGAAAGCCATCCCCAGAAGGAAAAAGTGGAACGGTATGCAGCATCCTTCCGGAAGCTTGCGGATACATTCTACGGAATGCCTTACCGTAAGGAATTTTTGAGCGGAGGACAGCTGAACCGTATCATATCGGACACCAGTGCGGCTGTATGTTCCAGATGTTATCAGAGAGAGATCTGCTGGGGAGAGCGTGCCGGGGAAACCATGCGGGGCAGTGAGAATATGATCCGTACCATGGAGGAAGGCAATGAAGAGAGTATCCAGAGAGTACGCAGTGAATGGATGGGAGCATGTGGCCGTTCCGCCCAGTATTTTCAGGTCCTGAATGAGGGATTTCGTGAAGAAAGGCAGAATCTCGTGTGGGATAACCGGATGATTGAAAGCCGGCTTGCAGTTGCACAGCAGCTGACGGAAATCTCGAGGATCATGGATCATATGGCAGAAGAGCTGTATGATATCATGCCGGCAGATCCGCAGTTTCAGGAAGATTTGAAAAAGGCTCTTCGTAAAAAACATGTACTTGTAAAGAATGTCTGGGTCATGGATAAGATCGAAGGAAGACGGCAGATATTTCTGAATCTGAGAGCCAGGAGCGGACAGTGTGTTTCCATGACAGAGATCGCACAGATCCTGTCCAGAATCTGCGGAAGCTCCATGACGCCGGACGCCGACAGCCGCAGTATTGTAAATGGAGATTTTCGTATGGTCCATTTTGTGGAGGATGTCAGTTATCAGATGCTTTACGGAGTAGCGCGGCTTACAAGAGAAGCGGAAAAGGTTTCCGGAGACAATTATATCTGTCGTCAGGAAGAGGATGGCAGGTTTTTTCTCTGTCTGTCTGATGGGATGGGTTCCGGAATAGAAGCGTTTAAAGAAAGCGAGATCGTGGTAGAACTTCTGGAACAGTTTCTGGAATCCGGCTTTTCTCAGGAGACAGCTGCCAGAATGGTGAATTCCGCACTGCTATTGAAAGGACGGGAAGGGATGTTTTCTACTGTTGATATCTGTGCGGTGGATCTTTATACCGGGATCTGTGATTTTCTGAAAGCAGGGGCGTCTTCCACATTTATTAAAAGAGATCACTGGGTGGAATCCATTGCTTCGGAAAATCTTGCAGCAGGCTTGGTCCAGCAGCTGGATTTTGATACTGCCTCAAGGAAGCTTTATCATGGAGATTATCTGATCATGATGACAGATGGAGTTCTGGATGCACTTCCTACAGAACGGGAAGAGGAAACCATGAAGGAGATCATTATGGATGTCCGGGAAAAAGAGCCCAGGGAGATGGGACGGGGAATACTGGAAAGGGTCCTGGGATACAGTGATTATCATGCCAGGGATGATATGACAGTAGTTGTGGCAGGATTGTGGAAAAAATAGAGTATTTTTGGTTACAGGAGAAAAAATGATCACACGTGTAAGAAAATATATCAGAGACAATCGGATGCTGAAAGCAGAGGATATGGTTGTGGCAGGGGTTTCCGGAGGGGCGGATTCCATAGCAATGCTTCATATTTTGAAAAGTCTTCAGAAAGAGATCGGTTTTTCCATGGAAGTGGTTCATGTCCATCATGGGATCCGGGGCCAGGAGGCGGACCGGGATGAGCAGTTTGTGGAAAAAATCTGCCGGGATTGGGGAATCCCTTTCCGGTCCAGGCATTATCCGGTTCCGGAGCTTTCCGGAAAGTGGAAGCTGGGAGAAGAAGAAACCGGAAGGATCGTGCGAAAACAGGCATTTCAGGAGGAAAAAAAGAGACTTGGTTTTTCCGGAGAACAGTCAAAAAAGAACGGACAGTTCCGGGTTGCGCTGGCACATAATCGCAACGATCTGGCAGAGACTATGCTGCATCATCTGGCAAGGGGAACCGGTATCCGGGGACTTTCCGGGATACAGGCGGTAAATGGTGAGATCATCCGGCCGGTTTTGTGTTTAGAACGGAAGGAGATCGTCAATTATCTGAAAGAGAGAGGTATTTCCTATATCACAGACAGCAGCAATCTTTCAGATGACTATACAAGAAACCGGATCCGTAACCATATTCTTCCGGCTATGGAACAGAAGATCAATGCAAAAGCGGTGGAGCATATGGCAGAAACCGCACGGGTTCTGGCAGAGGCAGATTCGTATCTTCAGAAAAAGGGAAGGGAGCTTCTGGCAGGCTGCCGGAAACAAAATGGCTATCTTCTGGATGAAAAATTTTTTGCACAGGATCCTATCCTTCAGGAATATGCGGTGATGGAGGCGTTTGAGATACTGGCAGGAAAACGTAAGGACTTTACATCTCTTCATGTGGACCAGGTCCTTTCGCTTCAAAAAAAAGAAAACGGTCGTTATATCAACCTTCCGGAATCGCTGCGGGTAATACGACAGTACGGAGGGGTATGTCTGAAAAAGAACTCTGCATCAGACAGAGAGAACGCTGTTTCCACTGAAAAAAAAGTATCGGCAGGTCTCAGAGAAATGTCTATGGAGCTTCCGGTACCTGGAATTCTGGAAAGTCCTTTCGGAGTTTTTGAGTCGAAAATTTTTTCTTATAAGAAACAGAAGATTGAAGAAAAAAAGTATACGAAATGGTTTGATTATGATAAAATAAAAAATAGTCCATGCGTTCGGACCAGAAGACAGGGAGATTATCTTACTGTAAACAGTGAAGGCGGAAGAAAGAAGCTGAACCGGATCTTTATTGATGAGAAGATTCCGGCGGAGATGAGAGACAGGCTTCCGGTTGTTGCGGCAGGATCTGAGATACTCTGGATCCCGGGAGGACGGATGAACGAGAAGTATAAGATCACTTCCACTACAGGGAGAGTGTTAGAATTACATTACCAAGGAGGAGCTTTAGCATGAGCGAAAAAATCAGGGTTTTACTCAGTGAAGAAGAGGTAGATGCCCGTATCCAGGAAGTTGCAGATATGATCAACAAGGATTATGACGGAAAAGATGTACACATGATCTGCGTTCTGAAAGGCGGCGTTTTCTTTATGTGTGAGCTTGCCAAGAGGATCACACGCCCGGTAACACTGGATTTCATGTCTGTGTCCAGTTACGGTGATGATACGAAATCCAGCGGTGTTGTAAAGATCGTCAAGGATCTGGATCAGCCACTGGACGGGAAAGATGTTCTGATCGTAGAGGATATCATTGATTCAGGCAGAACCTTAAGCTATCTGCTGCGTATCCTGAAGGGCAGACATCCGGCAAGCATCAGACTCTGTACACTTCTTGACAAACCGGAGAGACGTGTGACAGATGTAGAGGTAGATTACTGCTGCTTCAATATTCCGGACGAGTTTGTAGTAGGATACGGACTTGATTATGCCCAGAAATACAGAAACCTTCCTTACATCGGAGTAGTGGAGCTTCAGGACTGAAAGGAGATTTAACCAAGTGAGCAAGCATTCAGGTAAGATAGGCCTGTACCTTCTGCTTATTGTGGCACTGATCGCAGGATATCTGTATCTCAATGACCAGGTATCTACCCAGGGCAGCTACACAATGGGTCAGCTGGAAAAGGCTCTGGAAGAAGACAAAGTGACGGATGCGGTGATCCATCAGAACAGAGAAGTGCCCACCGGTTATGTAACAGCAAACATTGTTTCAGACGGTCAGAAGACAGTCTACGTAACCGATGTAAAGGAAGCGGAGGCGCTTCTTGAAGAACATGATATCGATCCGACGATCCGCAATGTACCCAAGGACAGCTCCATGATCGGAACAGTACTTCCGGTAGTGCTTACCGGCGCGATCTTTCTCTTTTTCTTTATGATGATGAACCGGCAGATGTCCGGAGGCGGCGGAAGCAATGCGAAGATGATGAACTTCGGAAAAAGCAGAGCCAGGATGTCGTCCCCTGATGATAAGAAAGTAACGTTCAAGGATGTTGCAGGTCTTCAGGAGGAGAAGGAGGATCTGGAGGAAGTGGTGGATTTCCTGAAATCCCCACAGAAGTATACCAAGGTAGGTGCCAGGATCCCGAAAGGCGTGATCCTTGTGGGCCCTCCGGGAACAGGTAAAACTCTTCTCGCGAAGGCAGTTGCAGGAGAGGCCGGAGTTCCGTTTTTCTCCATTTCTGGATCCGATTTCGTGGAGATGTTTGTTGGTGTCGGTGCTTCCCGTGTACGAGATCTTTTTGAAGAGGGCAAGCGTCATGCACCGTGCATCATCTTTATTGATGAGATCGATGCGGTAGCCCGTCAGAGAGGAACCGGTATGGGCGGCGGCCACGATGAGAGAGAGCAGACGTTGAACCAGCTTCTTGTAGAGATGGATGGTTTTGGAGTAAATGAAGGAATCATCGTAATGGCAGCGACCAACCGTGTGGATATTCTGGATCCTGCGATCCTCCGTCCGGGACGATTTGACCGTAAAGTCGATGTGGGACGCCCGGATGTTAAGGGCAGAGAAGAGATCCTTATGGTCCATGCCAAGGACAAACCGCTGGGAGATGATGTGGATCTTCGCCAGATTGCCCAGACAACCGCAGGATTTACAGGTGCAGATCTGGAGAACCTTCTTAACGAAGCTGCTATTGATGCTGCAAAAGAGGGCCGTCCTTATATCATGCAGAAGGATATCAAGAAAGCATTCATCAAGGTCGGGATCGGTGCAGAAAAGAAGAGCAAGGTCATCTCTGATAAAGAGAAAAAGATCACAGCTTATCATGAAGCAGGCCATGCGATCCTGTTCCATGTACTTCCTCATATGGATCCGGTATACACCATTTCCATTATCCCTACGGGAATGGGAGCTGCCGGCTACACCATGCCGCTGCCGGATAATGATGAGATGTTTAATACAAAGAACAAAATGCTGGAGGATATCACCACGCTTCTTGGCGGACGTGTGGCTGAGGAGATCATCTTCGGAGATATCACCACCGGTGCTTCCAATGATATCAAACGTGCCACAGAGACTGCACGCTCTATGGTAATGAAATACGGTATGTCTGAAAAAATCGGTCTGATCGCTTACGGCAACGATGACGATGAGGTATTTATCGGCCGTGATCTGGCACATACCAGAGGCTACAGTGAGGAAGTGGCAAGAGAGATTGATGGGGAGATTTCCCGTATCATCCGTGAGTGCCATGAGAATGCAGAGAGCATCATCCGTGAGAATATCGGTGTTCTTCACAGCTGTGCGGCCCTTCTTCTCGAGAAGGAAAAGATACATCGTGAAGAGTTTGAAGCACTTTTTACAACAGAAAAAGAAGAGGTTGCAAAAACAAACGAATAAAATGCACAAAAAAAAATATTGAATTTTGTGAACTTTGTGCACACTTTTTGGTGGACACATGGTACTATAAATACCGTAAAAACCCCCCAATACATTATATAGTTTTTGCTACACCCCATAAGAAGAAATACCTTCTCCAAAAAAGGCAGCTTAACCAGCTGCCTTTTTTACTGCCCAAAAATAAAAGACGAATTACGGAGAAAACAGATATATATGCTTGCGGGATGGAAAAAATTAAGATAATATATTTAAAACATGGTACTAAAAACGGAATGAGGAAGATAGAATGTTATATGAAAGCATGGAGACTGCAAAGAAGATGCGGTATATACTCAATATGAGTCCGGTATTAAATAAAGACGCAATGTTCAGTGACGGGACGGAATATTACCGTACACCTGTGGAGCCGCGGGAAGGTGATACAGTTACGATCCGTTTTCGTACCCAGAGAAATAACGTGGACAACGTCTGTCTTGTGCATGACGGAGAATATCTGGAAATGAAGCGGGAAAAAACTTCCGGAAGCTTTGATTATTATACTGCACAGATCGTAATGGGAAAAGATCTTGTACGATATTACTTTGAGATCCATTCAGGACTTGTTACCTGTTATTATGATACAAATGGTGTAAGCACCAGACATGAGGAACGGACAGAATTTGAGATTTATCCCGGATATCATGTGCCTGAGTGGCTGAAGGGTGCTGTGATGTATCAGATTTATGTGGATCGTTTCTGTAACGGAGATCCTTCCAATGATGTGGAAACAGGGGAATATTTCTATATCGGGGACACTTCCGTAAAAGTGGATAACTGGGAAAAGGTTCCGGCTGTGATGGGTGTCCGGGAATTTTATGGCGGCGATCTTCAGGGAGTTATGGATAAGCTGGATTATCTTCAGGAGCTTGGAGTGGATGTGATCTATCTGAATCCGGTCTTTGTTTCTCCCAGCAACCATAAGTATGACTGTCAGGATTACGATCATATCGATCCGCATATCGGAAGGATCGTAGAGGACTGTGATGGTCTGTTAAGTCCCGGAGACAGTGACAACAGTCATGCCCTTAAATATATCCGCCGTGTGACCGATAAACGGAATTTGGAGGCCAGTAATAAGCTTTTTCAGGAGCTTGTGGAGGAAATTCACAGAAGAGGGATGAAAGTGATCCTGGATGGGGTATTTAACCATTGCGGATCCTTTAATAAATGGATGGACAGGGAACGGATCTACGAAAATCAGGAAGGCTACGAAAAGGGGGCCTATGTTTCGGCGGACAGCCCTTATCGTTCTTTCTTCTGCTTCCAGGATCAGAACCGCTGGCCCTATAATCCAACCTACGACGGCTGGTGGACCCATGATACCCTGCCAAAGCTGAACTACGAAGAATCTGAGGAGCTTTGCCGGACGATCCTTGATGTGGGCAGAAAATGGGTTTCGCCGCCGTATAACGTAGACGGCTGGAGACTGGATGTAGCTGCAGATCTGGGCCACAGCAATGATTTTAACCATCACTTCTGGAAAGAGTTCCGGAGGACAGTAAAAGAAGCCAATCCTGATGCAGTGATCCTTGCAGAACACTACGGAAATCCGGAAAGCTGGCTTCGCGGCGATGAGTGGGATACGGTTATGAACTATGACGCTTTTATGGAGCCTGTAACCTGGTTCCTGACCGGAATGGAGAAGCACAGTGATGAGTACCGGGAGGACCTTTATGGCAACAGTGAGGCCTTTATCGGGGCGATGAAGCATCATATGCAGTCTTTGCATATGGGAGCGCTTTATGGAGCCATGAATGAGCTTTCAAACCATGACCATTCCAGATTTCTGACAAGGACCAATCACAGAGTAGGAAGGCTTTCCTATGCAGGCGCCGAGGCAGCATCTGCGGGCATAAATCCTGCCATCATGAGAGAGGCTGTTGTGATCCAGATGACGTGGCCTGGTGCGCCTACGGTATATTACGGGGATGAGGCCGGCGTCTGCGGCTTTACAGATCCGGATAACCGCAGAACTTATCCCTGGGGAAAAGAAGACCAGGAGATGCTGGACTTTCATAAACGTATGATCTGCATACACAAGGCATATCCGATTCTTGCAAAGGGTTCCCTGGAATTTCTGTGGAACGATCATCAGGGCTTGAGCTATGGTCGTTTTTCTGATTCTGAACAGATCATAGTGATCCTTAATAATCAGGATCAGGAGAGAGACATAAGGGTAACAGCCTGGAAAACCGGTGTAAGCCGGAAAGAAGCAACGGCTTTTCAGCGCCTGATGCTTTCTTCCGGAGAGGGTTATACGGAAATGCCGGAAGAATATATTGCAGATGCAGGGATTCTTCAGGTGAAGATGCCTGCATACGGAGCGATGGTGCTTCACCACAGGGCGAGGGATAAATACAAATGATGCACGAGTAAGGCAGAGAAAAAAGCCAATCTGTTCTTCCATTAGGAAGCAGATTGGCTTTTTGCATTGTGTTTTATGCGTTATTCTTCTGTAACGTGTTCCAGACCCTGATTCATGATGGTTGCCACATGGCTGTCTGCCAGGGAGTAGTAAATGGTTTTTCCGTCTCTTCGAAATTTGACCAGTGACATCTGCTTCAGTACCCGGAGCTGATGGGAAATGGCACTCTGGGTCATGGAAAGACGATCGGCAATATCCTGAACACAGAGCTCTTCCACAGAAAGTACGTACAGGATACGGATCCTGGTAGGATCACCGAAAACCTTGAACAGGTCGGCAAGCCGGTACAGTGTATCATCATTGATCGGGTAATCTATATGTGTTTTCTTCATTTGCGCATCCTCCAAACTGTTAACTTCTATTGTAGCTGAAAAAAACGCACCGGTCAAATTCTTTTCTGCATCACTGGGGAGTTGTATGGATGCACAGGGATCCGCTGCAGGATATCTGCCCTGCAGAACGGATCTTATTTTTTATACAGGATACGAATGGAATTCAGCACGCAGATCATGGCAACGCCAGTGTCTGCAAATACGGCCATCCACATGTTGGCATGTCCGGCAAGACCAAGGATCATAACTGCGATCTTGATCACCAGGGCAAATATTACGTTCTGCCATGCAATACGGTTTGTGCTTCGTGCAATGGCGATAGACTGAGGGATCGCATCTACATTGGAATTCATAAATACGGCATCTGCGGCTTCAATGGCAGCATCTGCACCGCTTCCCATGGCAGCACCTACATCAGCACCTGCAAGAACAGGAGCGTCGTTGATACCGTCACCGACAAACATAACCGTTCCATGTGCCTGGCGGACCTTTTTCAGGGCATTGAGCTTATCCTCCGGAAGAAGCTTTGCATAGATCTCATCGATCCCGGCATCTTTTCCTACAGCCTGTGCACTGTCTTCGGAGTCTCCAGTGAGCATAACGGTGTGGAGACCAAGCTTTTTCAGAGAAGCAATGGCTTCCTTTGCGTCAGGTTTGATGGTATCGGAGATCAGCATATATCCTGCGAAGGTTCCGTTTACTGCCATAAATACTTCAGAGCCGTAAGCGGCTTCCTTTAATTCTCCGATTGTAACTCCGAATTTATCCATCAGCTTGCGATTTCCGCAGAGAACTTTTCCCTCCGGCATTTCCGCAACGATCCCGTGACCGGAAATTTCTTCCAGGGAGATCGGTTTTTCAAATTGGATCTCACGTTCCTTTGCGGCAGCAACGATGCTGTTTGCAATAGGATGTGTGGAGTTCTGTTCACAGCCTGCACACATGGAAAGGAGTTCATTTTCCGTGTATTTACCGGTGGCAACAACCTTCTGAAGCTGGAAGTTACCCTCTGTGATAGTACCGGTCTTATCCATGATCACAGCGCCGAGCTTACTTAATCCTTCGATGGAAAGGCCACCCTTGAAAAGGATACCCTTTTTGGAACCGGCACCAATCCCAGAGAAGAAGGCCAGCGGGATACTAAGTACAAGAGCACAAGGGCAGCTCATTACCAGGAAAGTAATGGCTGTGTAGATCCAGTAATGCCAGTTTCCGGTAACAAGGGATGGGAGTATGGCAGTTGCCACTGCGATTCCTACAACACAAGGAGTATAAACCCTGGCAAAACGTGTGATAAAGCGGTCGATCTTCGGTTTGCTTGCTGCCGCGTTTTCTACGGAATCCAGAATACGAGTGACCATGGATTCTTCCAGAGGTTTTTCCACGCGGATCTTAAGCTGGCCGGAAGTGTTGACGCAACCAGAAGTGATCTCATCACCTTCATTTACAGCAACCGGTACAGGCTCTCCTGTGATCGGAGAAGTGTCGATACGGCTGTTTCCCTCAATTACGATACCATCAAGAGGGATGCGGTCTCCGGGACGGACCAGAAGAATGTCTCCGATCTGAGCCTCTTCAGAGGGAATTACCTGGATATCATCGCCTGTGACCAGGTTTACAACTTCCGGACGAAGGTCTACGGCATCCATGATCTGCCCGCGGCTTCGTTCAACGGCTTTTTCCTCAAAAAGCTCGCCGATGCGGTAAAAGAGCATAACGCCTACGGCCTCAGCAGAATCATTGATGGCAAAAGCGGCAAGTGTTGCAATGCTCATGAGAAAGTTTTCATCAAAAATCTGTCCGTGAGAGATGTTTTTGGCAGCTTTTACAACGATAACACCCCCAAGCGCCAGGTATGCGATCACAAATACAGGAAGAGTGGCACTGGTACCAAAGCCTTTGTGTTCCATGATCTCTCCGGCAACGAAGAGTACTGCACCGATGATAATGCAGATGATATCTACGTTTTCCTTGGAGAAAAATTTCTTCTTGGAAGCGGTTGTGTGAGTCACTGTTTTTGGGGACTGAGCCTTTGGCTTCGGATCCTTTTCTTTTACAAGAACTTCGGATTCAATGGATGTACAGATCTTACGGATCTGATCCAGGTATCGATCCGGATTCTTTGCAGTTAAGCGAAGCTGTTTTGTTGCAAAAGTGATGGTTGCTTCGGAAATGCCTTCAAGGTTTGCAATTTGTTCCTCCATTTTGGAAGCGCAGTGAGCGCAGCCTAGATTCTCCAGAAGATAGGTCTTGGTTGTTGTGTCAGTGGAAGCTGCCGGAGCTGGATTTCTCGGAACAACTTTAACTTCAGACTCAATGGATGTGCAGATCTTGCGGATCTGCGGAAGCAGAGCGTCTGGATCTGCAGCCCCTAAGCGAAGCTGTTTTGTTGCAAAAGTAATGGTAGCGCTTTCGACGCCTTCAAGAGCCTGGATCCGTTCCTCCATTTTGGAAGCACAGTGAGCGCAGCCGAGGTTCTCCAGAATGTAGACACGCTTTGCGGTGAGAGCATTGTGGGAGTGACCATGGTGCTCATGCTCGTGATCCCCGCAGCCACAGCTGCAGTGCTCGTTATGGTGGTGATGGTGTTCGTGTGCATGATGTTCGTGTTCGGAATCCTCGCAGCCACAGCCGCAGTGCTCGTCATGGTGATGATGATGCTCATGTTCATGATGTTCGTGCTCGTGATCCTCGCAGCCACAGCCGCAGTGTTCGTCATGGTTGTGAAGGTGCTCGTGTGCATGATGTTCGTGCTCGTGATCCTCGCAGCCACAGCCGCAGTGCTCGTCATGGTTGTGAAGGTGCTCGTGTGCATGATGTTCGTGCTCATGGTCCTCGCAGCCACAGCCGCAGTGCTCGCCATGGCTGTGATGGTGCTCGTGTTCATGATGTTCGTGCTCATGATCCTCGCAGCCACAACCACAGTGCTCGCCATGGCTGTGATGGTGCTCGTGTTCATGATGTTCGTGCTCGTGATCCCCGCAGCCACAGCCGCAGTGCTCGTGTTCATGATGTTCATGTTTATGATCCTCACAACCACAGCCGCAGTGCTCATGGTGGTGATGATGCTCATGTTCATGATCTTCATGGTCATGATTCTCGCAACCACAGACGCAGTGCTCATCATGGTGATGGTGCTCATGATCGTGATGTTCTTCATGCTCATCATGGCTGTGATGCGCATGCTCGTGACCGCAGCCGCAGGAATCTGCGGACTTCATGGAATCTTTCTTTAATTTTTCTTCCATATGAACTCTCCTTGCTGATTCGTTTGTTTTTTATATGAATATATGAATTAATGTTCATATGACTATTTAATCATATATAAAAATCTTTGTCAACAGCTTTTCAAAGAACGGATCAAAGAAAAGTAAAATTTATTGCAAAAGAAATATAGAAAATATTAATATATTCTGAAAAAATAATCTATTTTATTATTTTTATTTAACATGTTATACTTTCAACAAGTAAAGAAAGGTAGCAACATGTACAGTATCGACTTAAACAGTGACATGGGTGAGAGCTTTGGCGCATATAAGCTTGGCGGCGATGAAGAGATCATCAAATATGTCACAACAGCAAATGTTGCATATGGCTGGCATGCAGGCGATCCGATGGTAATGGATAAGGTAGTCCGCATGGCAAAGGAACGTGGCGTTATGGTTGGAGCCCATCCTGGATATCCGGATCTTCTTGGCTTTGGACGAAGAAAGATGGTTCTCTCTCATGATGAAGTTAAGAATTATGTCAGATACCAGATCGGAGCACTGGCTGCATTTACCAAGAGCTACGGAATGAAGCTTCAGCATGTCGCTCCTCATGGAGCAATGGGGAATGGCTGCCAGTATGACGAGGATATTTCCACAGCGATCTGTGAGGCAATCTGCGAGTATGACAAAGATCTGATCGTTTATTACTGTGCAGGAGCAGTTCTTGGTGATATCGCTGAGAGCAAGGGGCTTCGCACAGCATCTGAGATTTTTGCAGATCGTGCATACATGGATGATCTTTCTCTCGTAAATTGTTAAAAGAATTATATTGTTATATGATTTCGTAAGTGATATACTTAAACATAAGGAAAACCGTGTGAAATTACAGTTTGCTTTTTGCACGGTTTCTTTTATACATGGTAGTTAGTTAAAGCTAACAACGGAACGATGTGAAAGTACTTTTGACTATACAGAAAGGAATACATAATGCTAATGAATGTTTTTGAAGGTATACTGATTCCATTTGTTGGAACAACGCTAGGTGCAGCATGCGTGTTTTTTATGAGAAAAACACTTAGCAAGTTACTGCAACGTGCACTTGCAGGGTTTGCAGCAGGTATAATGGTTGCTGCTTCAATCTGGAGTCTTCTGATTCCGGCAATTGAACAATCTGAGAATATGGGAACTTTATCGTTTGTTCCGGCAGTTGTTGGGTTCTGGATTGGTATATTGTTTTTACTCGCACTTGATCATTTGATTCCACATCTTCATGTTGGAAGTGATCAGGCAGAGGGACCGAAAAGCAAACTTGGCCGTACTACGATGATGGTGTTGGCAGTTACATTACATAATATCCCTGAAGGTATGGCAGTTGGTGTAATGTATGCAGGATTTCTTGCTGAAAATGCACAGATTACAGCAACAAGTGCACTTGCTTTATCACTTGGAATTGCTATCCAGAATTTTCCAGAAGGAGCGATTATATCCATGCCGCTTAGGGCAGAGGGTGAAAGTAAGAGAAAGGCATTTCTGGGAGGTGTACTTTCAGGAGTCGTTGAACCGATTGGAGCAGTAATGACGATTCTTGTCGCACAGCTGGTAATCCCGGCATTACCATATTTACTCAGCTTTGCAGCAGGAGCTATGTTATATGTCGTGGTTGAAGAACTAATTCCGGAAATGTCTCAGGGACAGCACTCGAATATCGGTACGCTTTTCTTTGCACTTGGATTTAGTTTGATGATGATCTTGGATGTGGCACTGGGGTAAGAGGAGAGGAAAGATTCTTATGAGAATATTGATTTATGGTGCTGGTGTGATTGGATCCTTGTATGCGGCTTTATTTGCAGAAGCCGGTTATGATACAAATATTTATGCCAGAGGTAAAAGACTTGAGGCTTTAAGAAATAATGGATTGAAATATAAGAAAAATCAGGAAGTAATAAAGGCAGAGATTAGGATTCTTGGAGAACTACCAAACGATGATATTTATGATTTTGTCTTGCTTACTGTCCGGGAAAACCAGCTGTATGAAGCACTTACTGAATTGAAAAATAATAAAAGTAATACGATTGTTACAATGATAAATTCACTGGACAGTTACAATAAATGGGAAGACATTGTCGGAAAAGGAAGAATATTACCGGCTTTTCCAGGAGCAGGCGGAAGTATAAATGATGATGGTATCCTTGATGCAGCACTTACTCCAAGGTTGATTCAGCCGACAACATTTGCAGAAATATCAGGAAATAAATCCGAAAGAACTAAGCAGTTTTCAGAGATATTGAGGCATGCTCATATACCATACCAGAAAGTAACGGATATGCATCTATGGCAGCTTTGTCATCTTGCTATGGTGGTACCGATTGCAGATGCGTATTATGAATCAGACGATCCGGAGAAAGTGGGAAAAGAATGGAAAATCATGAGGAAAACAGCAGAAAGGCTGAAAAGAAATTTTAATTTTTTGCGAAAACAAAAGGGTAAACTGTCACCATGGAAAATGAATATTTTTCGCTTTTTACCATTGTCATTTCTGACGATTATGCTGGCAGTTACATTTGGAAGCAGTTTTGGAGATAAATTTATGTATCAACATGCTATGAAGGCACCAGATGAAATGAGGGAATTGCATAAGCAGTTTTATGCTTATATGAAAAAAATGAAGAAATGCGGATGCAAGGCGAAAAAGGTACAGTGATTGGAGAAAAAAGCATGAAAAATGAAGAATATAAAAAATTGTCAATTAAAGAGTTTACAAAAGCAGCAGGAAGATATGAAAGTAACCATGCTGGCATTTACAAAATGTGCAAGAAAGATTATCCGGATATTCTGGAAGAATTAGAGAAGGAGCCATTTAGAAATTTATTGGATGCAGGCTGTGGGCCTGCTCCGATGATTTCTTTATTAGCAGAAAAACATCCAGACCGGCATTATACAGGACTGGATCTGACTCCGGCAATGATTGAACAGGCAAAAAAGAAAAATATACCAAATACAACATTTGTTGTAGGAGACTGTGAGAACTTTCCTTTTGAAAAGGATTCATTTGATGCAATTATTTGTTCTATGAGCTTCCATCATTATCCGGATCCACAGGCATTTTTTGACAGTGTGAAAAGATGTCTTCGCCCAAATGGAAGATTGATACTGAGAGATGTGACCAGTGACAATAAAGTATTGGTATGGCTAATGAATACATTGGAAATGCCGTTGGCAAATATATGCGGACATGGAGATGTCCAAGTGCCAACAAGAGATGTGGTCATAAAATGTTGCAAAAAAGCAGGATTAAAAGTAGAAAAATTTGAAATTCGTAAAGGTATGCGAATGCATTGTGTTGTGAGAAAATCTATGGGAAAGGCGATAGGAAATGAAAGATAAGTATCTTAGGGAAACACGAATGGTTGATTTTTCTAATCCGGCAATTCAAAAACTTATTCAAAATATGAAATGGAAGGAAATGGGTGAATTTGAAAGGATTAAGGCAATCTACAACTATGTAAGAGATGATGTTTTATTTGGATATAATATTGATGACGGAATTTCAGCTTCAAAAGTACTTGCAGATGGTTATGGACAATGTAATACAAAAGGAACTTTATTTATGGCACTTTTACGTGCCTGCAATATTCCATGCAGAGTACATGGTTTTACGATTGATAAAAGATTGCAGAAAGGGGCTATGACCGGGTTTGTTTACCGTAATGCTCCAAAAAGTATTTTCCATAGCTGGGTAGAAATTAATTTCGAAAATCAGTGGTACGAACTGGAAGCTTTCATTTTGGATAAAACCTACATAAAGAAGTTACAGGAACAAAATTCGGAATGTACAGGTGCATTTTGCGGTTATGGAGTAGCAGTCAAGGATTTCAGAAATCTCATTATTGAGTTTGATAGGAACAATACTTATATTCAGAGCGAGGGAATCAATCAGGATTTTGGTGTTTATGATTGTCCAGATGAACTGTTGAAGGAACATCATCAAGAAATTTCAGCCTTTAAAGCATTTGCTTATAGACATATTGGAAGACACCTCATGAATCGTAATGTCAGGAAGATTAGAGAACGATAGTTTTAAGCTTTTAGAATTAAAATTAAATTTGGAGGGTAATATGGCAGACAAAATACAAAATGCTTATGAAACATCAAAAAATATATATGACGATGTTCTTACGCAAAGAAATATTTTCAGCAAACTGTATATTAAGCTATTTTGGAGTGGCACGGATGATAATGATATAGCACGAAAAGTTTTATCATATGTTCCTGATGACTTTTCAGGAAATCTTCTTGATGTTCCGGTTGGAACTGCTATATTTACGGAAAACAAATGGAGCTCTCTGAAAAATGCACATATTACTTGTATTGATTACAGCATGGATATGCTTGAACAAGCCAGAAAAAGACTTGGTAGTCATGCGCATATCAAATGTATTCAGGGGGATGTGGGGAACCTGCAAATGGAGAATGAATCTGTTGATACCGTTGTCAGTATGAATGGTTTTCATGCATTTCTTGATAAGCAAAAAGCATTTCATGAAATATGGCGTGTTTTGAAACCAGGCGGCGATTTCATTGCCTGTTTTTATCCAATGCGTCGTAAAACCCCTTGCTTCAGTTATGGGGATATAAGACGCGTCCATCGAATTTATGCAAGTAATTGAAGATGGACAAAATAGTAATTGTATTAACTAATGAACCATAGTATAATATAAATATGAACACAACATATAAATCAAACAACAATGTCGTCTATTCCTGTAAATACCATGTAGTATGGTGTCCAAAGTATAGACGAAAAGTATTAATTAATGGTGTGGACGTCCGGCTGAAGGAGCTGCTCAC